>NZ_DJDM01000038.1:0-194887 GCF_002431085.1 Empedobacter sp. UBA5924 | reverse complement strand
TTTTTAGGGAAGATTACACATTTAATTTTATATTTGGTAGATTATTAGAATCAGAATAATAAGAAATATATCCTAATCCATTATTTTTCATTTCAATAGCATTTATTCCATTTGATAAAGGGTAGGAGATATCAGTTACATTTGCTTCGTTAGCAGAATCTCTAACACGTAAATATACACTTTCACCAGAAGGAATACCACTTACAAACATAACGCTAGTTGTTTTTTCCGAAAAAACTATTCCTGTTGGATTTTCGTAAGCATTGTAATTTCCAATTTTGTATTCTTTATTGATAGAAGCTATTGTTTTATATGCTTTATGTTCGTTAACACGATCTATTTTTTTGTATTTATTATCTAATAAACATTGTGCTAAAGATTTAACAAAAGGAGATGTAGTAATTCCATCAATTGTTTGTTGATTTACGCCTGAATTTAATTCTGAGAATAAATCATCTTTAAAAATTGTTGAATACTTTTTCTGATCAAACTTGTTTGAATTTTTTTGATAAAATTCCATCTTGGCAACACTTGCAAAATTTCCTTTGCCATCTAAAATTTCTAATTTGATAGAAGAAGGTTTTATTTGTGATGGAAAAGATATATTTCTTACATCATTTGTTTGCGTAAAATCTTGTGTAGAAATTTCAATATAAGTAGGGTCAGCTATAGTATTGTAACTAACTTTTACTTTTCCTAATAAACCATTTACTCCACCATCATTTCTTGGATAATAGATCATATAATCTAATGGTGTGTTTCCATCAAAAGCATAAATTAATGAAATAGGGAAAATTTTTTCAGTAGAATTGTAGTTAGAATGATAAAGCGTATTGTAATCTCCATCAAATGATTGCTCTATGTTTTCCCCTGTTTGAAAACTTGATGCTGACGAACCTGTAACTAATGGAGAAACTTTCATATCCTTATAGTTTGAGAACTCATTTGTTTGTATTACACACTCCGAAGCTATTGGAGTAATTTGATCAGACGAGTAAAACTCAACTTCCGCAGCACTCGAGAAATTTCCTAGAGCAGCATTCACTTTTATTCTAATGACTGCTGGATTGATAATTTCTTTATCAAAATCAAATTTTTTAGATGTAGAATCTCCAGCCCATGTTATAGCACTCGTAGTCGCTGTTTTGAAATTTGTTGGATCACCTTTAGTTGAATATAAAATTTCAACATTTGTCCAAATTCCATTAGTACCTGTTTGCCTTGGAAAATAGGCAAGGGATTTTATAGATTTAACTTGACTGTTGAAACTAAAATCTAATTGATCTGGGATTCCATTTTGATTCCATTTAGAATGGTACATTGTCGTTAATATACCATCTGCGCTAAAAGTAGCTTCATTACCACTTTGTGCCTCTTGTTTAGAAGTAACACTAGAAACGGGCATTTTGTATTCCTGCGCAAAAGAATCTATACCAAGTAAAATCATACTTAGTAGGAAGTAATTTTTTTTCATAAATAATTTGTGTTAATTGATATTCTGTTGTTTAGACAAGTTAATTAATACATTTTATTTATAATCAGCTAGGAACCAATTTGAAAAAAAAATAAGGAAATGTTAAGAAATAAAGAATCCCTTTCTTTAATAATACAATTAAGAAAGAGATTCTAACTATTAAAGACATAATAAATGAAAAGATTTTTACTGCTTTTTGATAATTGTATTATTATTTCCCTCAATTATTTGAGGTAATTTACCATTTTTAGATAATGCTTTACGATAATATAATGTATTTCCTTCGCCAGCTAATTCAGCAGAAGTTAATCCATTAACAGATATTGTATTATTTGTTCCCATGATTTCAACTTTGGTACAATCTCCTTTCAAATTGATCACATGTCCACTTCCGCCAACTTCTACTTTTTGTCCCTTACAATCTAACGTTAGTTTTTTATTATTTCCATCAATTTCTATCTGCGCAAAAGAAAGGTGACTAATAAATAACATCGTAACAGCACATAATAATTTATTCATTTTCATTGTGATTTCTTTTTTGGTTACTTTTTAGAAATCAAGAATCGTGCACTTTCAATTAATAAAATCTAACTTTACAAAAATTTAACAAAATGACTTTAGTTGAGCTAAAACAATTGTTTTTAGATAAATTGCAATTACTATATGATAAAGAAGAAGCTTCTCATATTTTCATGATTTATGTAGAAGATAAGTTGAATCTTGATTTATCTAGCCGAGATGAAATTGAATTAACGACTGAAATTTTATCAGATTTAGAACAATTAAAAAAAGGTCAACCTATACAACATATTACTGGAAAAGCTTTTTTCTATAACGATTTCTTTTTTGTGAATGAACATACATTAATTCCTCGTCCAGAAACGGAAGAATTGGTTGAATTAATTAGAAATGATTATGCTCAAAATCAAGATATTTCTATGATTGATTTAGGAACAGGAACAGGATGTATTCCTATTTCGTTGGCAAAATTATTTCCAAATGCAAATGTTTCAGCATTAGATATTTCTGAAAATGCATTGAAAATAGCACAATCAAATGCTGAAAATTTAAAAGTTAATATAAATTTTTATCACAATAATTTACTGGAAGACATTCAATTAAACCATAAATTTGATGTAATTATTTCAAATCCACCTTATATCCGAAATCTTGAAAAAAAAGAAATGCATCAAAATGTTTTGAATTTTGAACCTCATTTGGCGCTTTTTGTTGAAAATGATGATGCTTTAATTTTTTATGAACGAGTAATAGATTTTGCTAAAAATCATTTGAAAGAGAATGGTAAAATTTATTGTGAAATCAATCAATATTTAGGAAAAGAGACAAAACAATTATTTCAAAAATTTTATCAAAATGTAATCATTCATAAAGATATTTCTGGAAATGATCGTATGCTAAGTGCTTCTAATCAATAATTATCTATAAGAATCTTGTTTTATTTTCTGAAAAGATTTAATTTTAATTCAATAATCGTTCGCAATTTGGTATTAAAATTGTTAGAACTGATTCTATTATTAAAACAATAAAAAAAAACAACTATGAAAAAATTATTTGTATTAGTGGCAGTTGCTTCATTATCATTTGCTACTTCTTGTAAACAAGAAACTTCAAAAACAACTGAAACTAATGTAACTGTAGATTCATTAGCGAATGATTCTACGACTGTTATCAAAGAAACGACAACTACAACAACTACATTATCAGAAACTGATGCAAAAGCGAAAGTAGACGAAGCAAAAAAAGCTTTAGATGAAGCAAAAGCGAAAGGTGATAAAGCTGCAACAGAAGCTGCACAAAAAGCTTATGACGATGCTAATAAAGCGTGGATTGATGCAAAAGCTGCTGTAAATAATGCTGCGCAAGATGTAAAAGATGGAGTGAATAATACTGTAGATAAAGTAGATGCAAAAGCTAATCAAGCAAAAGAAGATATTAAAACTGTTGCAAAAGATGCAAAAGCTGATATCAATGCAGCTGCAAAAGATGTGAAAGCAGAAGCGAAAGAAGCTGGAGAAAAAGCAAAAGAAGGATATAACAATACGTTAGATAAATTAAAAGCGAAATAATTTCAAAATAATTATTGCTAACTTAGCCTTGAGAAATCTCAAGGCTATTTTTTTATGTTAAATTTTAGAGAAGCAACAAAGACAGATGCGTTATCAATTGCAAGATTGATGATGTTAGCGATGGATAAAATCGTTTATGATTTTATCGGAAAAACAGATTATGAAGAAGGAGTTTTATTCTTGAAAAAATTAATTGAACAAGAAGAAAATCAATATAGTTATCAAAATACAGTTGTTGTAGAATATGATAATCAATTTGCTGGAACAACAACTTTTTATGACGGAGGAAAATTAGAAGAACTTCGAAAACCTGTTTTAGAATTATTGAAAAATGATTATAACCAAATTATTCATCCGCAAGATGAAACACAAGCAGGTGATATATATTGACACAATTGCAGTTTCTGAAGATTTTAGAGGGAAAGGAATAGGTTCTAAAATATTGGATTATTTGATTGATGAAATAGGAAATAAGCAAGGCAAAACATTAGGTTTATTGGTCGATTTTACAAACCCAAATGCAAAGAAATTGTACGAAAGAAAAGGTTTTGAAGTGGTTGGGGAAAAAATGTTGATGAGCGAAAATCATGAATATATGCAGTATAAACCAAAACAATAGATAATAAAAAAAGAGCTTTTCTTAAAGCTCTTTTTTTATTTCATTACTCCTAATTGTGTTAAGATTTTTTCTTCGTACGGATCGATTGTAAATTGTTCAAATTTCACAAAATCTTTTCCATTTTTTAAGTAACCTAATTGATAATTTTGACGAATAACAGCTTGATTCTCGAAACTTTCTAAAATTGGTAATTCAGAAATTGGACCTAAAATTTGTTCGTTTTTGGTTGAAATTAAACCAAAATGCATCAAATAATTCTCTTTTGATAAGAAATATGGAAAATAAGCTAATATATCTGGACGCTCAATTTTTAGTGAAGTAGCTTCTCCAAAAGTGGCAAAATTTTGATCGACTGGCGTTAAATATTCGTATTGATAATCTATAATCAACTGATTATTTTTATCAATCATTCCCCATTTTCCATCTTTTTCAACTCCAGCTAAACCAGCTCTAAAATCTGTACAACCATCATATTCGAACGGGATCACAACTTGATTTAATAAATCAATAAAACCCCATTTTCCATCTTTTTTTACAGCACAAATATTTTCAATAAAATCACTTGTTAAATCATATTCGAACGGAATCAAAATCTGGTTAGATTTTGTGATAATTCCCCACTTATTCTCCTTTTGCGCGCTATAGGCATTAACAGTTGTGAGCACAAGTTTTTGATATTGAAACGGAATAATTACATTTCCTTCTTTATCTATTAAACCAAATTGATTATCAATAGATATTGGTGCCAAATTGTTGCGATCGAAAACAGTTAAATCTTCAAATGTTGTTGTTTCTTTGTGAACAAAATTGTCAAACTGGTCTGTATCTTTTGGTGATATTTTAGTCATAATTCTATAATTCGACGTAAAATTAATTAATCAAAAATTAATAGTTTGTATATAAATATTAAAAAATCCAATTTTAAACACTTTTTGTAAATTAAATTCTTCCTTTTGTAGGAAAGCTTAAAATATAACCTATGAATATTTTTACTAAATTATTTTTTACTGCAACTATTATAATGAGTAGTTTTGTTACAGCTCAACAAGATGGTATAAACATTATTAATTTACCGACTACGATAAATAAAGACTATTCTTTTGAAGGAGTATGGAAAATTTCGAATGATGGAAATACATCTAACTATAAAATATCTGGAGGAAAATTGACAAATTATTTAAACAAAACAAGTCAGACTTTATTTCTTGATTTATATTTTGCTCCATCAAAAACATCTGTAGATTTATATAATTTACCGAATAAAATCAATACAAACGCACAATTAGGGCAGTTAGAAGGAAATGGAACAAGCTTCAATAACGTTACTATTACTTTTAAAGCTTCAGATCTTGAAACATTAGCACAAGGAGATTATACACCAGTTTTGTTATTGAAAGAAAAAGAATCAGGTTCTATTTTGAATTATAAAGTTTTGAGTAGTAAAATTTCTTTAGAATCTAATAATATTTTAATTGATAAAGTTGTAAAGATTGTAGAATTACCTCAGGTTACAGATGCTAATACTTTAGCTTCTACAAAGAATATAGACGCTACTTTATCTGATATATATACACCTGTAGAAAGTTCTTTGAACATAGCGAATGTAAATAAAAAACTAAAATTAGTTGGAGGTTGGAAATTAGAAATTGATTTCAATTCGTTGATGGTTACAATTGGTGGAGTTGATAATTCTATACAGAATTTAGATTATAAACCTACAAATGACTTAAAATTAATGGTATATTTTTCAAATCAAAATATAACAGGAATTAAAGAAATAGATGGATTTGAACTTCTAAATCTAGATGTTTCACCAATTTCTGCTTTTACTAAAATTGAAAAGCTAAATTTTACTACAAATATCACAAAATTGGTTCCCGCAGGTGAATATTATCCTATTTTAGTATTAACTGAAAAAAATGAGGAAGGAAAATATGTGATGAAATCAACGTTAAGTTTAGGTGAGAAATATATTTGGCAGTAAAATCTAAATAATATAAAAATAAAAAAGCAACGATTATTTCGTTGCTTTTTTTGTTAAATACTGTTCAAATTTCAATCCTTTTATGTTATAAGGATCAAATCCTTTGTATAAATCTTCTAATAATTGCATTACTTGAAAATAAGTAAATAATACTGAATATGAAGCTTGTTCTTGGTAAACAGGGATTTCTACTAAAAATAAAAATCGATCATATTTCGAAATCTGAACAGTATTCCCATCTTGATTCATCAAACCAATATAACTTCCGTCATAATCAGGTAGGTTATGAAAAATCTCAATAGCTTGTGATAAACTACCTTCTAAAGGTAATTCAGTTTCGACCTGTAAGTCGTCAGCGTAATTTTCAAAGAATATTTTCACAGTGCAAAAGTAAGAAATTTTAATCTATTTTAAGGAATTCCTTTTTTTTCGGGTTATAATTATTAAATTAGCATTCAAATTATGGAAAAAATGAGTTACGACATTATAGTTATTGGAAGTGGTCCTGGAGGATACGTTGCAGCAATTAGAGCAGCACAATTAGGTAAAAAAGTAGCAATCGTAGAAAAAGCTGAATTAGGTGGAATCTGCCTTAACTGGGGATGTATTCCTACAAAAGCTTTATTAAAATCTGCTCAAGTATTCAAATACTTAAATCATGCAGAAGATTTTGGAATTAACTTACCTTCAGATATTTCATTCGAATTTGGAAATGTTGTTTCTCGTAGTAGAGGAGTGGCGGATCGTATGAGTAAAGGTGTTCAATTCTTAATGAAGAAGAACAAAATTGAAGTAATTCAAGGTGAAGCAAAAGTTTTACCAGGAAAAAAAGTAAAAGTTACTGCAGCAGATGGTTCTGTTAGTGAATTATCTTCAGAAAATATAATTATTGCAACTGGTGCACGCTCTCGTGAATTACCTGCATTACCACAAGATGGTAAAAAAGTAATTGGTTACCGTGGTGCATTAGCAATGGAAAAGCAACCAAAATCAATGATTGTTGTAGGTTCTGGAGCGATTGGAGTTGAGTTTGCTCACTTCTACAATACATTAGGAACAAAAGTGACAATTGTAGAGTTTTTACCACGCATTGTAAATGTTGAAGATGAAGATATTTCGAAACAATTACAATTATCTCTTAAAAAATCTGGAATCAATATCTTAACAAATGCAGAAGTTACAGGAGTTGATACAACTGGAGATTTAGTAAAAGCAACAATTAAAACTGCAAAAGGAGAAGAAATTCTTGAAGCAGAAGTTGTTTTATCAGCAGCAGGAGTTGTTCCAAATACAGAAAATATTGGTCTTGAAGAAGTTGGTATTGCAACTGAAAGAGGTAAAATAGTTATCAATGATTTTTGTGAAACATCTGTAAAAGGATATTATGCAATTGGTGATGTTGTAAAAGGAGCAGATTTAGCTCACTTAGCATCTGCACAAGGTATTTTATGTGTTGAGCATATTGCTGGTGAAAAAGTAGAACCAATCGACTACGGAAACATCCCAGGTTGTACTTATTGTTCTCCAGAAATTGCATCTGTAGGATTAACAGAAGCAAAAGCTAAAGAAGCTGGATACGAAGTAAAAGTAGGAAAATTCCCATTCTCTGCAAACGGTAAAGCTGTTGCAAACGGAGCTGCTGATGGTTTTGTAAAAGTAGTTTTTGATGCGAAATATGGTGAATGGTTAGGATGTCACATGATTGGTGATGGAGTTACTGAAATGATTGCAGAAGCAGTTGTAGCCCGTAAATTAGAAACTACTGCACATGAAATTATGAAATCTGTTCACGCGCACCCTACAATGGCAGAAGCTATTATGGAAGCGGTAGAAGATGCATATGGACATGCAATTCATATCTAAGAAATAAATTTAAAATTTATAGTTGAAGCAGCCTTTTGGCTGCTTTTTTATTTTACCAAATCGTTAATTTTTTGCGTTATGTATATTGAATTTGTTTTTTAACTATCTTTATAATAATAATTTAAAAACAGATATAATATGAAAAAATTTTATTCTTTAGTAGTAATTACTGCATTATCTTCTTTATCATTTGGACAAGTTGTGATTAGTCAAGTTTATGGTGGAGGAGGAAATTCGGGCGCAAAATATACGCATGATTTTATTGAGTTGTTTAATAGAGGCTCTTAAGCTGTTACATTAAAAGGTCATTCACTTCAATATGCTTCTGCTACAGGTAATGTTAGTGCAGCTAATACACAAGTATTAGCAGATATTACAATTCAGCCAGGTAAATATTATTTAATTCAACAAGCTAAAGGTAATAGTGGAACAGATGCATTGCCAACTCCAGACCAAATTCCTGCTACAGCTCTTGCATTAGGAGCCATGAACGGTAAAGTAGCACTTGTATCTAATGTTGATCCAATAACTGATGTAACAGATAAAGATATCGTTGATTTTGTAGGTTTTGGAACGTCTAATGAATATGAAGGATCTGGTCCTACTGCGGCTTTATCTAATACTGATTCTGCTCAAAGAAAGTTAAAAGGATGTCAAGATACAAATGATAATAAGAATGATTTTGACGTAGCTGCTGCTGCTCCTAGAAATGGACAAACGGCTGCAAATGTTTGTACAAATTTGAGTACAGATAATTTAACATTAACTAAAGCAGTTTCTAATACATTATGGACAAATACAGCTTCTTTCAATGTAAAAGATAAAACAATTGTAGAAGTTTACAATATTAACGGACAATTGGTAAAATCTTTCGAAGTTAAAGGTGTTCAAAATGTAGATGTTTCTTCATTAGTTAAAGGGACGTATGTAGTTAAAACTACTTCTAACGGAAAATCTTCTACTCAAAAAGTAGTAAAAAAATAAGAAAGAATATATTGTTAATCTAACAAAAAAGCGATTCAGTTTACTGAATCGCTTTTATTTATTCTTCTAATTTCTGAATCTTAAAACCTGCATCTGTCACAGCTTCTACAACTTCTTCTTCATCTTCGGTTGTTGTCACAGTCAGTACTTTTCGTTCATCAGAAGTATCAACTTTCCAATTGTCTTTACCTACAGCTTCGTCCAAAAAAGGTTTTACAGATTTGATACAGCTGTCACAATTTATATTTGTTTTGAATTTCAATTCGCTCATAACTTTACAATTTAGACTCAAATTTATAAAGATTTCATAAGATTAAAAAAACGTTTAAGTAATATTTGATTTCGAAATTTAAATAAAAATCAATGAAGCGTAATCTTGATGTTGTTGTTATTTCGGATGTGCATTTAGGAACTTTTGGTTGCAAAGCACAAGAGCTGTTAGCTTATCTACAGTCAATCAATCCAAAAAAAATTATTCTCAATGGTGATATTGTGGATATTTGGAATTTTAAGAAAAGTTATTTCCCAGAAACGCATCTTCAAATTATTAGTTATTTGTTAAATCTTTCAGAACAAGGAATTCCAATCGTTTATATAACAGGAAATCATGACGAATTGTTACGTAAATTTACCACAATGCGTTTTGGAAATATTCTTTTAACGGATAAATATATGTTGAAACAAAATGATAAAGTCGCTTGGATTTTTCATGGAGATGTGTTTGATGCATCGATTCAACATTCGAAATGGATTGCGAAATTAGGTGGTTGGGGTTATGATAAATTAATTCAGTTGAATTATTTTATCAATAAATGTTTAGAGTTTTTTGGAAGAGAACGTTATTCGTTATCTCAAAAGATTAAAAATTCAGTGAAAAAAGCGGTGAAGCATATCAATGATTTTGAACAAACTGCTGCCGAATTAGCGATCGAAAATGAATATGATTATGTAGTTTGTGGACATATTCATCAACCACAATTGCGAAAAGTAAAAACGGATAAAGGAATTTGTGTTTATATGAATTCGGGGGATTGGATTGAGAATTTATCTGCTTTAGAATGTGTAGACGGAAATTGGTCAGTGTTTTATTTTGAAGAACATAAACATACTTTGATGCAAAATTTAGAAGAAATCGAGTTCAATTATTCGTTAGATGAACTGATTGTTTCAATTCTCAATAAAAAATAAATGAAAATTTTATACGCTTTGCAAGGAACAGGAAATGGACATTTGGCTCGTGCGCAAAAAATGTTACCAATCCTTGAAGAATATGGAGATTTGAATGTTTTTGTGAGTGGTTCTAATTCACAATTACAACTCGAAAATTATCAATTTAAACATCACAATGGCTTGTCGTTGTTTTATAATCAGCTTGGGAAAGTTTCGTATAAACGAATTTTTAAGGAGAATAGTTTTAAATCTTTTTGGAATGAAGTGAATCATTTTCCAATTGAAAAATATGATTTAATTATTAATGATTTTGAGCCAATTACGGCACATGCAGCTCGAAAGAAAAAGATAAATATTGTTGGTTTGAGTCATCAAGCTTCATTTTTATTTGATGAAACACCAACAGTGAAAAATAAAACGGGCGAAACGATTTTAAAATATTACGCACCAACTTCTAAGTATTACGGTTTTCATTTCGAAGAATATAATGATGCTATTTTTTTACCAATCATTCGAGATAAAATTAGAGCATTGCGTCCAAAACGAAAAGATTACTATTTGGTGTATTTACCAAGTTTTCATCCAACAGAAATTATGGAGAAATTATCACTGATTAAAGATTCAAAATGGAAAGTTTTTTCACCTTTTGTGAAAGATGTTACGCGTCAATTTAATGTTCAAATTTATCCAATTGATGAACGTCTTTTTACTAGAACTTTAGAAAATTGTAAAGGAGTTTTGTGCGGTGCTGGTTTCGAATTGCCTGCCGAAAGTATTTATCTTAAAAAGAAGCTTTTTGTGATTCCGATTAAAGGTCAATACGAACAATTATGTAATTGCGAAGCTTTAAAAATGATTGGCGTTGATTATTCATATGATTTGAATGTAGCACAATTGCAACGTTGGGTGGATTCGAATAAAATTATTGAGAAAGATTTCCCAGATCAAACCGAAGAAATCATTCAGAAAGTAATTTTAGAAGCATCCCATTAATTATTTTTCCAGAAAGCAGGCGTAAATAAAATTAAGATTGTATAAAGCTCTAATCGTCCCAAAACCATTAAAAAACAACATAATAATTTTGCACTATCCGTTAAAGAATTCATTGAAGTACCCGGACCAAATTCGCCAATTCCCGGACCTACGTTTCCTAAAGTGGAAGCAGTTAATGTTAAAGAGGCCAAAATATCTTGGAAACTCATTGTTATACCATAATTCAAAAGCGCAAACAAAATAGAACTCACAATCCATGTAAACATAAACATGACAAAGAATGCCATGACGTGGAAAACAATAGATTGGTTAAGCGAACGATTGTTATAACGAACAGGAATAATTGCGTTTGGATGTAAAATACGCTTAAATTCGATCCAACTATTTTTTAATAAAATGACGTGTCTAATAACTGTAATTCCTCCAGATGTAGAACCTGCCGAACCTCCGATGAAGAACAAAGAGAAGAAAATAAGTGTGGTTACGGTTAACCAACTTGTGTAATCTTCCATTGCCAAAGCTGTTGTAGATGCGATAGATACAACGTGGAATAATGAACTTCTGAATGAATGTTCGAAATTAAACCACGAATAGGTTTCGACGGAATAACTAGGGTAAATATTGAAAAATAATACAACAAAAACGATAAATGTAACGACAGCAAGTAAACCAACCCACCAACGGAATTCTTCATTTTTCCATACTTTTTTGAATTGTCCTTTAATCAATAAATAAATCAATGCGAAGTTTGTTCCGCCCAAAAACATCATCACGATTAATACATATTGAATAAAAATATTGTTATTCCAATACATCAAACCTTCATTCTTAGTAGAAAAACCTGCCGTTGCAATCACACTCATCGAATGATTTGCAGCATCAAATAAATTCATTCCACCAAAATAAAGCAACATCGCAAAAAAAGCAGTTAAGCCTAAATAAACTAACCAAAGGTTTTTTGCTGTTTCTGTAATTCGAGGGTGAATTTTATCCGTATAAATTCCAGGCGCTTCTGCCATAAAAAGCTGTCGACCACCAATTCCAAGAAACGGTAAAATCGCAATCGTCAAAACGATAATCCCCATACCACCAATCCAATTGGTTGTACTTCGCCAAAATAATATACTTTTTGGGAGACTTTCTACATCATCATAAATTGATGTCCCAGTCGCTGTATAACCAGAAACGGTTTCGTAAATAATGTTGACAAAACTAAAATTTTCATTGATGATATGATCGTTTGGTAGAAATATTAACGAGGTAACATAGGGTAAACACCCCGAAAGAATCAAGAAAAGCCATCCGACACAAACCACGATATAACCTTCGCGTTTGTTGATGTGTTTTCTTCTGTCACGCGTAAAATACATCATTGCAGCTCCCGACAATCCCACTAAACTCCCCGAAACTAAAAAAGGGTAGAGTAGATGATCATTAAAATAAATGCTGACACATGTTGCAATAAACATAAAGAGCGCATTTAATAGTAATAAAACACCCGAAAGATTCAGGATTACTTTGATGTTAAGTGATTTCATTATTTAAAATATTTGGTCACTTTTGGAATTAAATTCGCTTGACTAAAAACAACGACGTGATCTTTTGGTTCGATAATGAAATCTTTTGTTGGAATAAATCCATCATTTCTGCGAACAATTCCAGCAATAATAGCACCTTCTTTAAACGGAAAATCGCTTACTTTTTTGAATGCGATTTCAGAATTTTCGTGAATACGGAATTCTAAAACTTCAGCATCTAAATCAGAAATTCCTGTTACATCCATCACAGAACCTTGTCGAATATAACGGAAAATACTATCTGCGGTTAAGAGTTTTTTATTGATAAAAGCGTTAATTCCAACTTCTTGACTAAGATGTATATAGTCGATATTTTCGACCAAAGCAATTGTTTTTTTAACGCCTTTTGATTTTGCCAAAAGACATGACATAATATTCGTTTCCGAACTTCCTGTCACAGCGATAAAAGCATCCGAATCAGAAATACCTTCTTCCAATAACAATTCTCCATCTCGACCATCACCATTGATAATCAAAATGTTATTTAAATCATCAGCTAAATCAAAAGCTTTGTTTCTGTTGATTTCTAATAACTTAACGTTGTGTTTGTTGTCTTTTAAAAGTTTGGCAACTTTGACACCAATACTTCCTCCTCCCAAAACAATTACATTTTTGAAATATTCTTGTTTCTTTCCAAGGATTTTATAAACTTCTAAAATTCCAGCTTTTTTGACAATAAAATAAACGTGATCATCTATTCTAAATTCAGTTTCAGCTTCAGGAATAATGGTTTGATACTCGCCACGTTCGTTGCTACGAATTATTGCAATTGGCATCAAAAGATTGTCTTCGCCACCTTTCGTCGTCAAATACATGTCTTTGTACTGCTTGTCCAAAATTTTACAATCCGCATCCAAAACAGTTCCAACCATAAAAAGTTGACCATTTGCAAACGGATGCATCGCATTGAAAGCAGATTGTTGAACAAGAGAATAAATCTCATCAGCCGCTAATTTCTCAGGGCTAATTAATGCATCAATTCCCATTCCTTGAACCCAAAATTGATTTTCTTTGTAAAGAAATTCAGGATTCGAAATTCGAGCTAATGTGCGTTTTGCCCCTAAATCTTTCGCAATCGAAGCACTTGTAAGGTTTGTGTTTTGAAGATGAGTGACCGATATAAAAATATCTGTATCATCAATTCCAACTTCTCGCAAAGCCTTGAAAGAAGTAATATCACCACGATAAGCCATTACATCTAACGAGTTTTCGATCATCAACAATTTGTCCTTGTCCATGTCCATGATGACGATGTCGTTCATTTCATTAGAAAGTAATTTAGCCAAATGAAAACCAACTTCTCCAGCACCTCCGATTAATATTTTCATGAAAGAAATTTAGGATAAAACTATTTTGACGTTTCTTTTTGTCCCATTAACATTAGAAACGATTTCAAGAATTCGTCTATATCACCGTTCATTACAGCATCTACATTACCTGTTTCAGTTCCTGTTCTGACGTCTTTTACCAATTTGTATGGATGCATCACATAATTACGAATTTGAGAACCCCATTCGATTTTCATCTTATTTGCTTCAATCTCATTACGTGCGGCCATTTTTTTCTCTAACTCAATCTTATACAATTCAGATTTTAACATCTCCATTGCACGCTCACGATTGGCTAATTGAGAACGTTCAACCTGACAAACAACCACAATTCCAGTTGGTTTGTGCGTTAACTGAACTTTTGTTTCAACCTTATTTACATTTTGTCCTCCAGCTCCTCCAGAACGAGACGTTTGTAATTCGATATCGGCAGGATTGATTTCAATCTCGATTGTATCATCCACAATTGGGGAAACATAAACCGAAACGAAACTTGTGTGACGCTTTGCATTACTATCAAAAGGCGAAATACGCACCAAACGATGCACACCATTTTCTCCTTTTAGATAACCAAAAGCAAATTCGCCATCAACTTCTAATGTTACCGTTTTTACACCTGTAACATCACCCGCTTGATAGTTTAATTCTTTTACTTTATATCCATGTTTTTCGGCCCACATCAAATACATACGCAACAACATAGAAGCCCAATCACAAGATTCTGTACCTCCAGCTCCCGCAGTAATTTGAAGAATTGCACCAAGATTATCTCCTTCTTCTGAAAGCATATTCTTGAATTCTATATCTTCTAAAAGCTTAGCAACAACAGTATATTGTTCCATAACTTCTTCGTCACTTACCTCGCCTTCGCGGTTAAATTCTACTAAAACTTCGACATCATTTACTGCATTTGCAATCGTTTGGTATTCATCAATCCATTTCTTTTTACCACGTAAAACTTTCATAAAAGCTTCGGCTTCTTTCGGGTTGTTCCAAAATTCAGGTGAAGCAGCGTGTTCTTCTTCATTTTGAACTTCGATTTCTTTTTGTTCGATTTCCAAATATTCGTGCAAATCTTGTGTACGTTTTTGGATGTCTTTTAGTAATTCGTTGTTAAACATAATTGCAAATGTATAAAAATAGGGGATTTTATGAACACGAGGTTAAGCATTAATCACTTTATCATCTTTTCCGTTCCAAGAAAGAATTTTATAAGTAAAACCGTCTTCCGTTTTAATTTCTTGGTCTTTCAGCATCAAAAAAGTATCGTCCCAATCACCATCATCATAACTAATTACCCAGAATAATTGGTTGAACAACAAACCTTCCAAAATATACAAAAGTTCCTCAACAGAATCTACTTCGTAAGTTGTAAAAGGAAAAGAAGATTTGATCCAAATCTTATCATCATCCGAAGTCTGAATATAAAGATCACCAAAAGTCGATTTGTATTCATTCTCGATATGGAATTCTAATAATTCGGTATCTTTTTTGTGAAGCCCTGTAAAATCTGGAATTGCTTCAATGATTTGATTGTATATTTTGATTGAAAAATCGTTCATCTTTCTAAAATTAGCTTGCAAAAATAAACGATATTATCTAATTCTGACACGATATTTATGTTCAATAAATCGAAAAAAGTTAAATAATTTGTATTCAAAATCATAACCATAGTCAACAGAAGGATCTAAATCTATACTTACTGCATACAAATCTGGATTATATGTCATTGGTTGCATATGTCGTTGATTCCAAATCATCACATATTGGCGATTTTTTTGTTCGTAATATTCTTTTGAATAATATTCTTTGGGTAATGCAGTTGTTTTTAAATAAATATCATATTGAGGATCAAATACAACAATATCATAATCGCCATCTTCATTCGGCTCGAATTTTAATGAATTCTCATCTTTATTCGGCACTGAATTTTGTGTGGATTGATTGGTTGTACAAGCAAAAAATAGGAGAGAAACGCTGAAGAATAAAAATAGCTTTTTCATAATTTTTTAATTTGATTAAATATATTGAAAAATAACGATATTAAGTGTTTATATCTACATTTACACTTATATTCTAATAATTTAGAATTACATGAATAGTAGTTCTGAAATATAAATGTTTATTTCATATTAATTATATATATATCTAAGAGACATTGAAAAATTATCATCATGAAATTTATTAATTTAATATTTTATAAGATATAATTTTGGTATAAATATAAAGTTTAAGTTAAAAATGTAACTTTATAGCAATAGTTCTTAAAGTTATCCCGAGATTGTATCCGATAGCAGATTCTAACTCTGTTATCTAAAATATATATGACAAATCACTTTATAGGAATAGGAAAATATATTCCAACTGAAAAAATATCAAATCATTTTTTTGAAGAACATCAATTTTTTAATGAACAAGGAGAAATTTTAGATCAAAATAATGCTACAATTTCGCATAAATTAAAACAAATAACAGGAATAGAAGAACGTCGATATGCCAGAAAAGATCAAGTAACATCAGACTTAGGCTATATGGCAGCTGCTTCAGCCATCACAAATGCAAATATCGACGCAGAAACTATTGATTATATTATATTCGCTCATAATTTTGGAGATGTAAAACACGATACGATTCAGTCTGATATGGTGCCAAGTCTTGCTGCAAGAGTAAAAAATTTATTGAAAATTCAAAATCCTTATTGTGTTGCTTACGATGTTATTTTTGGTTGTCCAGGTTGGGTAGAAGGTGTTATACAAGCCAATGCATTTATAAAAGCTGGATTAGCAAAAAGATGTTTGGTAATTGGTGCTGAAACTCTTTCGAGAGTAGTAGATGAACACGACCGAGATACAATGATATATGCAGATGGCGCTGGTGCAGCAATATTAGAAGCTTCTACAAACAATAAAGGAATACAAGCCCATTTATCTGCCTCTTATGCAAACGAAGAAAAAGATTATCTGTTTTTTGGAAAATCGTATAATTCAGAAAAATGTCCGAATACCAAATACATCAAAATGTATGGTAGAAAAATCTATGAGTTTGCTTTATCCAAAGTACCTTTAGCAATGAAAAAATGTGTTGATGATAGCTCATATAATATTGACGATATCAGTAAAATAGTGATTCATCAAGCCAACGAAAAAATGGACGAAGCAATCGTAAAACGCTTTTATAGTTTATATGATCAAGATGTGCCAAAAAATATTATGCCAATGAATATTCATAAACTTGGCAATAGTAGTGTGGCAACAATTCCAATTCTTTTGAAAATGATTATGGATAATGATTTAGAAAATCACCAGATAAATGAAGGCGATGTGGTATTATTTGCATCTGTTGGCGCAGGCATGAATATAAACACGTTTATTTACCAATTTTAACGATATCAATCATGATAAGTTCTAATCACAATTAGATTAGAACTTTTTATCATATAGAATTCTCTAGAAATTAATACCATTTAATTCATTAAAACTTATTACCTTTGCAACGTACTTAAGAAGATATTTTGTCTTAATAGTTTACAATTGTATTCTTTATTTTACTTTTTTTAATTCACTAATTGACCTAGTCAATATAATTTTAACTTCTGTTTTCTAAAACGTATACTTGTAAGTTTTACTACATTATAATATAAATGTTGTCGGATAATTAATTCATGTTTTCTTAGGTTTTATCAGTATTAAAAACAAAAAATCTATACAAACATTTATGGCAGATTCTACATCTAAAAAAGAAAATAGCAAAAAGAAAGCTTTAAAAAAATTAGAAAAATTAAACAAAAGAGAGAATAGAAAAGAGAATAACAACAAAGGAAAATCATTAGAAGATATGATTGTCTATGTTGATGTACTTGGTAATTTTACAGATGTACCACCTCATTTACAAGACAAAGAAGCCGATTTGCTGAATAATAAAAGATTTGAATCTGATAACAGAGATGTTTTTATAGAAGGTATGGTTGATATCTACAACGATTCAAAAGGTTTTGGTTTTATTAAAGTACCAGCTTCTAACGATAAAATCTTCTTCCACTTCAAAGAATCAAAAGAATTACTTAAAGTAGGAGATCAAGTACAGTTCAAAAAAGAAATGTCTGAAAAAGGATTCAGAGCAATTCAAATATCAAAAAAATAAATTAATTAAATATACAACTATGCAAGAAGGAACAGTAAAATTCTTCAACGAATCAAAAGGGTTTGGTTTTATCTCTAACGCAAACGGAGGTGAAGATGTTTTTGTACATGTTTCTGGATTAATTGACAAAGTAAATGAAAATGATCAAGTTACTTTTGATATTGAAAAAGGAAAAAAAGGTCTTATGGCTGTTAATGTAAAAAGAAAATAAAAAAAGAATCCTTATATAAGGATTCTTTTTTTTGAACTATATTTAATTTCTAAAAGAGTATTTATGTACACAATATTACATAATTCGCGTTGCGGAAAAAGTAGAGATGCAGTAAAGGTTTTGGAAGAGTCTGGAAAAGATTTTGAAATAAGAGAATATTTGAAAGAGCCTTTGACGAAAGATGAATTGAGAACTATTTTAACAAGACTAAATCTAAAACCAATTGATATAGTAAGGACAAATGAAGAAGATTGGAAAATAAATTTTAAAGGAAATGAACTTTCTGATGATGAAATTTTGAATGCTTTGGTTGAATATCCAAAATTGATTCAACGTCCAATAGTGACAGATGGAAAAAGTGGAATAGTAGGTCGTCCAAAAGAATTGGTAGAAAATTTTATTAAATAAAAATGGTTTGATAATTGTAAGTATTTCTAAGACTAAACATAAAAAGCTATGAAAATTTTAGATGCATTAACAAAAAATCAAACGGAGAAAGGAACTAAAATAGGTTTATTAACAACAGCCGCTACAACGGGAGTAACGGTAGCTAAATTTTTGGGAAAACGTTCAATATATGGAATAATTGGTGGAGTAGCCGTAACATTGGCTGCAGAATATATCCGAAAAAAATATGAAAAGAAAGTTGAAGCTGAAAACGAAACTATTTTAGAGAATAAATAAAAAAAGAGTTTTGAAAAAAACTCTTTTTTGTATTATATATTTTTGTTTTGTTCTTCTGCATCACCAACCATATTTCGAACAATTCCTGGATTCGAATGTTTTTTCTTCATTTTCAAATTCAAGAATTCGACTAAAACAGAGAAGCCCATGGCAAAATAAATGTATCCTTTCGAAATGTGTTGATCAAACCCTTCTGCTAATAACGAAACGCCGATTAATAATAAGAATGATAAAGCCAACATTTTAACCGTTGGATGATCGTTCACAAATTTAGAAACCGCACTTGCTGAAAGCATCATAACTGCAACAGCAATAATTACAGCCGCAATCATAACCTCAATATGTTCTGCCATACCAACTGCTGTAATTACAGAATCTAATGAGAAAACAATATCTAAAATTAAGATTTGTACGATAGTTCCTGCAAAAGAATGGACTTTCACTTTTCCTCCGGTTTCTTCAACACCTTCTATTTTGTGGTGAATTTCTACAGTCGATTTATAAATCAAGAATAATCCTCCGATTAGTAAAATCAAATCTCGACCAGAGATAGCTAATTTTTCTAACCATTCGGTTGAAGTAATGCCAATCCATTCGCCGATATTGAAAAGAGGAGTGGTAAGACTCATCACCCAACTTAACGAGAATAAAAGGATTACACGTGTAAACATGGCTAAAAATAAACCAAGTTGTTGTGCTTTCTTTTGCTGATGTGCAGGTAATTTTCCTGACAAAATAGAGATAAAAACAATATTATCAATCCCTAAAACGATTTCTAACATTGTTAATGTAAATAATGCAACTAATGCATCTGGTTGTAAAAAAATACTAAAATCCATCGATTAATTTTGAAGTTTCGAAAATACAACGAAGAATAAGAATTAAAGTTTGAGTAATAATTATTTGATGTTAATTTAACATTAAAACATATACAAAATTATTTACAGATTAAATCAATTAAATCGTTTTAGCAATATAGAATTAAACTCTACTTTTGCGAAAAAGACTTAGAATGATTTCAAAAGTTCAACTTCGGTTGCAGTTTCTCGTACTTCTTTGGGGATTTACAGGAGTTTTCGGAAAATTAGTTACAATGAGTGCGTTGCCAATGGTTTGGTATCGTGTTCTTATTGGGGCTATTGCTGTTTTTATATATATGAAATTCAGAAAAATGGATTTCAAAGTAACTAGAAACGAATTGTTGAGATTACTTGCTATCGGTGGAATTGTAGGAATACATTGGTTTACATTTTATTTGTCGATTAAACTTTCTAATATCTCAATTGCGTTGAGTACGTTGTCGATGGGCGCACTTTTTAGTGCGATTTTAGAACCTATTTTTTTTAAACGAAAAATTAATCTGCTCGAAATAATTCTTGCTATAATCGTTTCCACTTGTGTAGCTGTTATTTTTAATGCATCACCAGAAGATTATAAATTGGGAATTATCATTGGTATTTTGTGTAGTTTTCTATCGGCATTGTTTGCAGTGCTTAATTCGAGATTACCAAAGTCAATCAAACCAACTAAAGTTACTTTATACGAAATGATTGGTGGAGTTATCACACTTTCGATGGTAATGATTCTTTTTCAGCCAGAAGCTATTTCTGAAGTTGTAAATATAAGTTGGTCAAACTTAGGATGGTTGACTTTGCTTGGTGTCATTTTTACAGCTTTTGCACAAATAGAATCAGTTGATTTGCTGAAACATGTTAGTGCTTTTACGTTGATGTTGAACGTAAATTTAGAACCAGTTTATGGCATCATTTTGGCAAGTCTTATTTTTGGAGATTCAGAACATATGAATCCTATATTTTATATTGCTACAGGGGTAATGGTACTTTCTATCATTATGAACGGAATATTAAAAACAAGATTTTCTAAATAATTTATTGTCAAAAAGACGCATTTGTTTTAAAGAATGCTTATCATTTAATATCTTTGCTTCAATTGAAAAGTAAACCATAATCACATGATACACTCTATTATTACAGGTGTTGGGCATTATGTTCCCGAAAGAGTTGTTACAAACTTTGATTTAGCTGAAGTGATGGATACCAATGACGAATGGATTCAGGAACGTACAGGGATTGTCGAAAGAAGACATATCGAGCCAGGTTCTAAGATTTCGTCTACAGATTTGGGAGTTATTGCGGCTAAAAATGCGTTAGAAGATGCAGGAATCACTGCTCAAGATATTGATTTTATATTATTTGCGACTTTATCTCCCGATTATTATTTTCCTGGAAATGGTGTATTGGTGCAAAAAGAGTTAGGTTGTCGTACAATTGGGGCAATGGATATTCGTAACCAGTGTTCTGGCTTTGTATATGCGTTATCAACTGCTGATGCTTTTATCAAGGCTGGTGTTTACAAAAATATTTTGGTGATTGGAGCAGAAGTTCATTCATTTGGATTGGATATGTCGGATGAAGGTCGTGGTGTTTCAGTAATTTTTGGAGATGGAGCAGGAGCGGTAATTGTTTCGGCATCGGAAGAAGAAGGACGTGGAATTTTATCGACTAATTTACATTCTGAAGGTGAATTTGCCGAAGAATTAGCAGTTACTTTCCCTGGAACAAAAACAGGTTGGTCAGACGAATTATTGAAAGAAGGTAATACGTTAACTAAAAAAGAGATTTATCCATATATGAATGGGAACTATGTTTTCAAGCATGCGGTAACTCGTTTTCCAGAATCAATTATCGAAGCTTTATCGACTGCGAATAAAAAGCCAGAAGATTTAGATTTATTTATTCCACATCAGGCGAATTTGCGTATTTCTCAATTTGTACAAAAACAATTGGGATTACCAGATGAGAAAGTTTATAACAATATTATGCGTTACGGAAATACTACGGCAGCATCTATTCCTATTGCATTGAGTGAAGCAAAACAAGAAGGTAAAATCAAAAAAGGTGACTTAGTAATGATGACTGCTTTTGGAGCAGGATTTACATGGGGCTCTGTTTTGATGAACTGGTAAGTAAGTTTGAATTTAGATTTACAAATTTAGAATATAAAAAAAACCTTCACTTTTTAGTGAGGGTTTTTTGGTTATATTTGATTGATTTAAAAAATTATTAATGAAATATTTATTGATTCTCATAATTGGTTTAATGAGTTGTTCGCAACATAAAATATCAAAAAATGTAAAGGATCAAGATTATATCTTTTTTCTCCATAATAAATATTTAGAAACGCATAACGATGGAGATTATGATACAGTCTATAAAACTAAAATTGAGTATTCTAAAGTTTTGAATTCATTCAAGAAAGACGGTTTTATTGTGATTAGTGAGAAAAGAAAGCCGAAAACAGACGGAATAAAATATGCAAAAAAGGTTGTTAAGCAAATTGATAGTTTGATTAATACAGGTGTTAAACCTAATCATATTACGGTTGTAGGAACTTCGAAAGGTGGTTACATTGCGCAATATGTATCAACTTTTAAAAATAATCCTCAAATCAACTATGTATTTATTGGTTCGTTTCAAGAAAGTGATTTAGAAGAAATGCCTGATATAAAATTTTCTGGAAATGTTTTAACCATTTACGAGAAGTCTGATGCATTTGGCGTTTCAGCTATAAAACGTAAAGAAAATTCAACCAATAAAATCAATCATTTCAAAGAAATTGAATTAAATAATGGCTTAAAGCATGGTTTTCTTTATAAAGCTCTTGATGAATGGATTGAACCAAGTAAAAAATGGGCGAGGAGAAATTATGATTTTAAATAAATGATTCATTTATAATTTTTCCTAAAAATCACTCGAACTGACAATTTTTATTCAATCTGTACAAGAAATATCTTATACAAAAAAAGGTTAGACTCTAAAAAAAATAGAATCTAACCCAAGTTTATTTTGTTACTTAAATACTATAAGAAATGGTGATATTAAGATTTCCTTACTTCAATTTTTTAGCAACATACATTTTTTCTGCTAATTGAACAGCTTTGTACGCATCAACAACACCGCCTGTTACAGAAATATCTGTTAAAGCAGGATTTTTGTTGACAGATTCTAACAATATTTGTTTGATATCTGTTGCAGTTAATTTAGGATAATGTGCCCAAACCAAAGCCGCAACTCCTGCTACAACTGGAGAAGCCATAGAAGTTCCGCTTTCATTTTTGTATTCCCCATCTTTATTAGGAACAGTAGAATATATTTCATTTCCTGGCGCAAAAACATCTACAGACTTTTTACCAAAATTAGAAAAACTTGCTCTTAAATTGTCATTATCCATTGTATTTGCTCCAACTGTAATTACGTTTTTAGAAACTTCTACACCTTTGTCGTCATAAACGGTAGGGAAGTGAATTTCGTCATCAATATTTACGTTTTCATTTCCTGCAGCTTTAATCAATAAAAGACCTTTTTTCTCAGCATATTTAAATGCATCCCAAACAATTTGTTTATCAGGAGAATAAGCTTTTCCAAAAGACATATTTAAGATTTTTGCTCCATTATCTGCTGCATAACGAATGGCATTCGCAACATCTTTATCACGTTCGTCTCCATTTGGAACTGTACGAACTGACATGATTTTTACATAACCATTTCCAGCGATTCCATCCATTCCAATTCCGTTACCAGATTTTGCTGCAATAATTCCAGAAACGTGTGTTCCGTGCATAGAATCAGGGCCATCTACATCATTATTTCCGTAAAAACGTTCTGATTTATCAGCATAATTATCACCAACAATTGGACGAGGATCTAATTCTGTATTCAAGTTAATTTCAACTTGTTCTTTGTAGTATTTTGTTCCTTCTGAAATTTCATTTCCAACTTCTGTTAAGAAATCTTTCATTGATTTTCCTTCCCAAGCTTCTTTCGGAACCATACCAAAAATAATCATCCCTTGTTGTGCTTCTTTAGAAACAGGTTTAAAAGACATCATATTTTTTTCATTCAACTCTTTTTCGCCCCATTCTTTAATCAAAGCAGGAAATGCAACTGAGAAAATATCATTCATCTGCACATATTGCGCTGCATTTTGTTTTGCTTCGGCTAATTTATTTTCGAACTCAGGTTTTATTTTTTGATATTCTTCCAATTCTTTTGGGAATTTTGTTTTGTTAGAAGCTGCATCTTTACTTTTTTCGAATAAATCGCGGTATTTTACAAAAAGACGTGTTAACTCTAATGTATCTCCATCAACATTTTTACCATCTTTTCCTCCAATAAAATTCCAACCATGAATATCATCAACATAACCATTCTTGTCATCATCAATTCCATTTCCAGCAATTTCTTTGGTGTTTGTCCAAATATTATCTTTTAAATCTGGGTGAGTAATCTCAACTCCAGAATCTAAAACACCAACAATTAACTGTGAAGGTTTACGTTTTTTTGATTCTAAAAATTGTAAAGCTTTTTGAGTATTTACACCATAAACACCACTTTCTTCTAAAGATTCGTGTTGCCAATATTTTTGATCAACTTTAGGCAATGGTAGAGCAGTTGTCGTTTCTTGTGCGAACGATGCCACACCAACAAACATGGCAACTGATATACTTAATAAGAATTTTTTCATAATTGATTTATCTATATGTCGAGAAACAACCGAAATTGTTACATCTAAAATTATCTCGAGTTTAAACGCAAAAAAGGCTCCAAAATTTGAAGCCTTTTTATAATGTTGTGTTAAATTTAAAATTATTTCAATTTACGTTGTTTGTAAATTTCTTCAGCTTTTTGTACAGCTTTGTAAGAATCTACAACACCTCCAGCAACAGAAATCTCTTTTAATTGCTCATTTTTATTAACTGTTTCCATTAAGATATTACGAATATCTTCTGCAGTTAATTTTGGATAATGTGACCAAACCAACGCTGCAACACCAGCAACAGCAGGTGAAGCCATAGAAGTTCCGTTTAAGAAACGATATTGATCAACCCCTGGATATGTTGCATAAATCTCTTGTCCTGGTCCAAAAACATCTACCGATTTTTTACCATAGTTAGAGAAACGAGCTTTTAAAGCATTTGGATCTTTAGTAGAAGCACCAACCGTAAGAACAGATTTAGAAACAACATTTCCATTTCTAAAATTAGTTGGATAATGTACATGAACATCAATATCTTCGTTGCTATTTCCAGCCGCTTTAACGATTAAAACACCTTTATCAGAAGCATATTTGAACGCATCCCAAACTAAATCTGCATCAGGAGAATAAGGTTTTCCGAAAGACATATTCAAGATTTTTGCTCCATTGTCAACTGCGTAGTAAATTGCATTTGCAACATCTTTATCGCGTTCGTCTCCATTTGGAACTGTACGAACCGACATAATTTTTACATTATTTCCTCCAGTCGTTCCTTCAGAACCGATATTATTTCCTCTTACAGCACCGATAATTCCAGCAACGTGAGTTCCGTGAGAAGATTCAGGTCCGTTAGAATCACTGTTTCCATAAAAACGCTCTTTTTTATCATTTGGATTGTCAACATCTTTACGATCAACCAAATCTAAATTTAAGTGAGAAGATAAAGCATCTCCCTTCGCAGCACGACGAGCAGCTCCTAAATAGGTATTCGAAACTTCTTTCATCGTTTTCCCAACCCATTGCTCTTCTTTCAATTCACCAAAAATCCATAAAGCTTCTAAGATTTGAGAATCTGTTGGTTGGTAATTTTTTAAAATATCTTTAGTTAATTTAGTATCTCCAAATTCAAGAACCATTTTATTTACACCACCTTCAACAGCATTCAATTTAGATTGAGCAACTTGTTGGTTATATTTTGCTTTTCCTACAGCGCTTAAATATTCTTTTTCAATTTTTTGAAATTCAGCATATTCAGTAGGATTTTTTACAATAGCTTCATGATTTTTCTTTTGATCGAAAGTTGCGTATTTAGATGATAAAGCTTTGTAAACACGTGTTAATTCAGTGGTATCATCATTGTAATTGATTCCTTTTGCTGTTCCTAAAAAAGACCATCCATGTACGTCATCAATGTAACCATTTTTGTCATCATCGATTCCGTTTCCTGGAATTTCTTTTGGATTTGACCACATATTTGCTTTCAAATCTTCGTGAAAATTTTCAACACCGCTGTCCAAAACTCCTACAATAATTGTATTTGCTTTTCTTTTGTTGTCTTTTAAGAATTGTAAAGCTTGATCAGTATTTACACCATAAACACCTGTTTGTTCTACACCTGCATGATACCATTTTTCTTTTGGTACTTCTGTTGTTTGTGCTTGAACAAACCCTAATGTAAAGGCAAATCCTAAAGCAATAAATAATTTTCTCATGTTGTTATTTTATTAAGTTTTTTAAATATACTGCGGCACTTGGTCCTTCGCTAAAAAGTAAATCTAAGATACTCAAACCTTCTATAAACTCAAATTTATCATCAAAAACTTGTGCATATTCTGGTAGGTTATACTGAGGTGCTTTTTTAGCAGAAAATTGATTTCTGAAATCATTTTCAGGATTCAGATCTTGATAGGTTTCAGTTTTAGAAATCTCCAAATCTAAGCTTAATTTCTTGTTGATGAAATCAATTGTTTTTAGATTAAAATCTAAAAGAAATTTCTCTTTTTGTTCTAAAATTGGAATAATTTCATCTTCATAATATTCAAAATATGGAGAACTTTGATAAGCTGACTTTAAAGATTTGATGTGTTCTTTTTGCCAATCATATTCATAAGAAGGTTGCAAATCTTTGAACAAACGTGTTCCGTTGTGTAAAATTGGAATATTCAACATTAATTTACCATTTGCACCCAAAATATACATGCGGTTACGGTAAGTTTGCTTTTGAAAATTTTCTTGAACTTCGATATCCAAAGTTTGGCTTTTTACCATTTCTGCATAGTAATCAATCGGTCCAAAATAAAAAGCTGCAAACGTATTTTTCATTCTATTATTTTATATGGAAATGTGCATTACAAGTAGCTTATAATGCACATTTATAGTGTTGTTAATTTTATAATTTAGAGGATTTTAATCGCTCTTTTTATTAATATTTGTTCTTCTTTTTCTCTTTACGAGCTTTTACAATATCATATCCAATCCAACCAATTAAGGCAATTAGAACATAAATTCCGTAAGAAGTTTTGTCAGGATTATCATTATTAATTGATGTAAAGAAACGATTCCAAATAAATTTCTTAGGAGCAGCAGGCTCGAACATTCCGTTCATATTTGCCCAAATCATAATAGGACGACCAATAATATGATCTTCTCCAACATAACCAAAGAAACGTGCATCTAATGATTGATTTCTGTTATCACCAACCATAAAATAGTAATTTTGTTTGATTTCGTATTTATCTGTTTTTTGATCATTGATAAATACATCAAACTTACCGTTTGTAGAATCAACTCTTAATGTATTGTTTTCATAGCGACGAATAATGTTAATATATTGCGCTAAAGTCTCTTTGTTAACATCAACTACATCACCTTTTTTCGGAATGTATAAAGGTCCGTATTGATCAGGATTCCAGTTTTTGTTTACTGGAAAAATAGTGTTTGTACTATCAATTTTTCCATTTACAATATGTTCCGTTTTTTCACCTACAGGTTGTAAAATAGGTTCAACAGAAACTACATTTGCATTAGATTTCATTGCTGTAACATGAGCATCAGTCAAAGCTGCAAATTGATAAATAAATGTTCCGTCGCTTTGTTTTGCAGCATTATAATCTGTACTTATGATTCCAAAATTATCGTATAATAATTTATCACTGAAAGGAGTTTTTACAACAACTGTATAAGCATGCTGAACTTGTGCATCTTTTTTCGGAATGAATTTTTTATCGTTTACATATAAAACTCCATTACGAATCTGTACAGTTTCTCCTGGTAAACCAACTAAACGTTTTACATAAGCATCTTTACGATCAATCGCATTGTAAATAGAATCTGTAGGATAGTTGAAGACAACAATGTCGTTCGATTTTAAATCTCTCCAACCTGGAATACGCATATAAGGTAGGCGAGCTTTGTCGATAAAACCATCTCGGTAAATAAATTCTGAGAATGGAATTCCGATTGGTGTCATAGGAACACGCGCTCCGTGACTTACTTTTTCTACAAATAAAGCATCACCAATTTTGATTGTATTTTCCATTGATCCTGTTGGAACAATCATTGGTTGAATAAACCAGTTATGAACCAAAGTTGCTAAAACAAGGGCAAAAATTAAGGAAGAAACAAATGTTGGTTTGCGTTTTTCTGGACCTAAATATTTTGGATTATCAGAATAATTAACCGCAAAAATGTATAAACCTAAAGTCAAAACCATAATGACTTTGTCTTTTGTTTCAATTTTTCCGTAAGAATCTCCTAAATCAACAAAGAATACTAACCAAAAAATAGGACCAACAATTGGCAAATAAAATAGAATAATCCACCATTTTGGACGATGGATAATTTCTAAACCTTTCCAGATATTTAGAAAAGGAATATAAGCTTGAATTGCTTGCTTTCCAGCATTTTTATATAATTTCCAAGTTGCAGCTCCAAAGATTATATTGGCAATAATAAAACCAATTAACCAGTAAATTAGTACATGCATAAGTTTTTGATATTTAGTATTTTAATTTAGTTCAGTTCAAGTACATCTTTCATTGTGAAAACACCTTGTTTATTCCAAATCCATTCCGTAGCAATCACGGCACCTAAGGCAAAACCTTTGCGAGAATGCGCCGTATGAGAAATCTCAATAGTATCTACATCAGAGTTATATTGTACGATATGTGTTCCGGGAACATCCTCGATTCTTTTTGCTTCAACTGGAATAATGTCTTTTGCTTTTTCGTCCATCGACCAAGAATTATATGTTGAATTGTCAATAATTCCTTCTGCAATTGTAATCGCTGTTCCAGAAGGTGCATCAAGCTTTTGTGTATGATGAATTTCTTCTAGATTAATTTGGTATTCGTTACGATATTTATTCATCATTCGAGCTAAAATAGAATTTAATTCGAAGAATAAATTAACGCCCAAACTAAAGTTAGAAGCATATAAAAAAGCGGTGTTATTTGAAATTGCTAAATGATTAATTTCTTCTTGTTTATTTAACCATCCTGTTGTTCCACAAATTGTTGCGACTTTATTTTCAAGTAATACTTTAAGGTTGTCGTAAGCAAATTCTGGTCTAGAAAATTCTATTGCAACTTCAACATCATTTAATTCTTCCGCAAGTGGAGTACGAGATATTTTAAGTACAACTTCGTGTCCGCGTTGAATTAAAATTTCTTCAATGGCTTTTCCCATTTTTCCGTATCCTATTAATGCAATTTTCATCTGTAATTTCTAAAATTTTAAGTTAAATGCCAATCCTAAAACTGGCTCTAATGTCATTTCATCTTGAATGACTGTTGGTTTGAATGACATTTCTGTGTCATTACGAACTGTGAATAAATGCGCATCAACAGTAGCATCTACAATATTTAATAAATAAGCTAATGCAGTTAAAGCGACACTATAATCACGTTTTCGTTTGTAATCATCTTGAATAACTGCCAATTGTTCTGCAGATAAAATTCCTGTGAATTCGTTTGGTGTTCCTTCTCTTACCGCAATATAAGCTTTTCGGTATTTTTTGTACAAATTATTGTAATAAATCGTGAAACCTGTTCCTGTACCTACTAAACCAAGCGCAATAGGTGCTTTTAACCATTTTTTGTTGTACAATTGTCCAGCACCAGGTAAAATAGCCGAATACAAAGATGCTCTAATTGGACTTTTTTCCATCAAAACTTCTTTAGTTACGCTCATTGTATCGTTTACAATAATATTATTTTCGACAACGACTAAAGAATCCGTTTTAACCTGACCAAAAGCAAACGTCGAAGAGATCGTTAATCCAAGTAAGAATGATTTAATTTTCATTTAAAAATTTTCTTAATCGTTCAAACTCATCATCTGAAGTAAAATTCAGAATGATTTTACCTTTTCCATTATTTGCACGTTTTATTTCAACTTTCGTATTCAATAAATTTGAAATAGAACTTAATGCTTCTTTGTACTGATAAGGCAATTCATTTGTTGCTTTTTTTTCAGGTTTGCCTTCTTTTATCGATTTGATTAAACGTTCTGTATCACGTACAGATAAATTGTTTTTGACAATTTTTTCGTAAATATCAAATTGTAAATCAGTATCATCAATAGCCATCAAAGCGCGACCGTGTCCCATTGAAATCATTCCGTCACGAATTCCTGTTTGGATAATTGGGTCTAATTTTAATAAACGCAAATAATTGGTAATAGACGTTCTGTCTTTCCCAACACGTTTACTTAATTCTTCTTGTGTTAACTTGATTTCATCAATCAATTGTTGGTAAGAAAGCGCAATTTCGATCGCATCTAAATCTTGACGCTGAATATTTTCGACCAATGCCATTTCCAGCATTTCTTGGTCATTTGCTAAACGCACATAAGCCGGAATTGTTTTTTTACCAGCTAATTGCGAAGCGCGAAAACGTCTTTCACCAGAAATCAATTCATATTCACCTGTTGGTTTTTTACGAATCGTAATTGGTTGAATAACGCCTAATGTTTGAATAGACGAAACCAATTCCTCTAAAGCTTTTTTATCGAAATTCGTTCGTGGTTGCCAAGGATTCGCGGTGATTTTTTCTAAATCTATTTCCAAAATATTTCCAACCAATTTTTTAGCACCTTCATCTTGTGCAGTTTTTACAGTTGGTTCATCCTTTAATAGAGCAGATAATCCACGTCCCAAGCGATTATTTTTATTTGGCTTTGCCATTTTATTTAAACTGTATCGTTGTTGTTAATTAAAAATTCACGCGCTAAATTTAAGTAATTTTCTGCACCTTTACTTGCTGCGTCGTACTGAATAATTGTTTCGCCAAAACTTGGTGCTTCTGACAAACGTACATTTCGAGTAATAATTGTTTTGAAAACCATTTGCGGAAAATGATTGTTCACTTCGTCTAAAACCTGATTAGAAAGGCGTAAGCGAGAATCATACATCGTTAACAATAAACCTTCGATATCCAGTTCCTTGTTGTGATGTTGTTGAATTCCTTTTATCGTATTTAATAATTTACCTAAACCTTCTAACGCAAAATATTCGCACTGAATAGGAATAATCACAGAATCAGCAGCTGTAAGCGCGTTCAAAGTAATCAAGCCAAGTGAAGGCGCGCAATCTATAATAATATAATCATATTGATCTTTGATTTCTGACAACGCGTTTTTTAACATGTATTCGCGGTTCTCGTAATCTACAATCTCAATCTCGGCAGCAACTAAATCTAAATGAGCAGGCATCAAGTCTAGGTTTGGCGATTCTGATTGTAAAATAGCTTTGCTTGCAAGTACTTCATTTTCCAATACTTCATAGGTTCCTGCTTCGATTTCATCCAAATCAAAACCCAAACCAGATGTTGCATTTGCTTGCGGATCTGCGTCAATTAATAAAACTTTTTTCTCTAAAACACCTAATGAAGCGGCAAGGTTTAACGAAGTTGTCGTTTTACCAACACCACCTTTTTGGTTAGCAATAGCAATAATTTTACCCATAATTTACGTTCAAAACGATTTCAAAAATACAATATTTAACCTTGCTAAACCTTAAAGAAAAAATAAATTTTTGAATAATTGTTGAATATTTGTTTTACATCATAAAACATCAGTTCTGTAAAGCTAAATTTTAATATTATTTTATCTTTTTAACAGAATTAAAAAACTTATATTTGCGACAAGTATTTTTATAATTTTTTTAATAAAAAAAGTTGATGAGTTTTAACCTTTTATTCGAAAGCGTTGAGAATAGAAAGAGCTTTAACGCAGTAGTTTTAATGAATAGAAACGAATTTAAGAATTATTCTTTCCCCTTATTGCTTCGCAATGTATATTATGCGATACGTCTGTAATACCCTAATTTTTTTGCAAAATTTTTAGAATTATTAAACACACGTAACATTTATAAAGCATAATGAAAACTAAATACATAGATTTAATCACGCAATCATTTGACTTTCCACAAGATGAATTTGAATTAGATGGAGAGTACTTAAAATTTAATGGAATTGACCTAAAAGCTTTGGTCGAAGAACATGGAACACCATTAAAATTCACATATTTGCCTAAAATTTCGCAAAACATTCAGAAAGCGAAAGGTTGGTTCGAAAAAGCGCGTGAAGAGTTAAACTATGAGGGAACTTACAATTATTGTTATTGTACAAAAAGTTCTCACTTTCGTCACATTTTAGGTGAAGCATTAAAAAACGATATTCACATTGAGACATCTTCTGCATTTGACATTAATATTGTCGAAAATTTGATTGGAGAAGGTTTGATTACAGACGATCAGTATGTTGTTTGTAACGGTTTCAAGCGTGAGGAATATGTAGAAAATATTGCTCGTTTGGTAAATAGCGGACATCGTAAAACAATCACAGTGATTGATAATTACGAAGAAGTTGATTTGTTTTCAGAAGCAATTGAAGGTGATTTTGAAATCGGAATTCGTATTGCATCTGAAGAAGAGCCAAAATTTGAGTTTTATACCTCTCGTTTAGGAATTGGGTACAAGGATATTGTACCGTTTTATCAAACAATGGTAAAACCAAATGAACGCATTAAAATGAAAATGCTTCATTTCTTTATCAATACAGGAATTAAAGACAATTCATATTATTGGAATGAGTTGACAAAATGTTTGAGAGTTTATGTAAACCTTAAAAAAGTTTGTCCAGAATTAGATAGTTTGAATATTGGTGGTGGATTCCCAATCAAAAATTCGTTGAATTTCGAATATGATTACGAATACATGGCGAAAGAAATCTTGTTGCAAATTAAAATGATTTGTGATGAAGAAGGAATTGCTGTTCCAAATATTTTTACAGAATTTGGTTCGTTTACAGTTGGAGAAAGTGGAGGAGTAGTCTACAAAATTCTTTATCAAAAGAAACAAAATGATAAAGAGTATTGGGATATGATCGATTCTTCTTTTATGACAACTTTGCCAGATGCTTGGGCAATTTCGAAACGATTTGTAATGTTGCCAATTAACCGTTGGTACGATAAGTATGAACGTGTATTATTAGGAGGTTTAACATGTGATTCTGATGATTATTATAACTCAGAACAGCATGTAAATGCCATTTATCTTCCGAAATATGATCAAGCAAAACCATTGTATATCGGTTTCTTTAATACAGGAGCTTACCAAGATAATATTAGTGGTTTTGGTGGAATTAATCACTGTTTAATTCCTCAGCCCAAATATATTTTGATTGACGAAAATTATGAAGCAAAAGTATATTCAGAAGAACAAACGCATCAAGATGTGTTGAATACTTTGGGATACAAATAATTGAATTTTAAATAAATAAAATACAAATAAAATGAGTAAAGGACCAATCAGTCAGTTTATAGAACATAACTATAGACACTTTAATGCAGCTGCTTTAGTTGACGCTGCAAAAGGATATGAGCAACACTTGTTAGAAGGTGGTAAAATGTTAATTTCTTTGGGTGGAGCAATGTCTACTGCTGAATTAGGAATTTCATTAGCTGAAATGATTCGCCAAGATAAAGTGCACATCATTTCTTGTACAGGAGCAAATTTAGAAGAAGACGTAATGAATTTAGTTGCGCATTCACACTATAAAAGAATTCCAAATTACCGTGATTTAACGCCAGAGGAAGAGCGCGAATTGTTAGATACGCACTTCAATCGTGTTACAGATACTTGTATTCCAGAAGAGGAGGCTTTTCGTCGTTTACAAGAGCATTTAGAGAATGTTTGGCATGCTGCTGAAGAAAAAGGTGAGCGTTATTTACCACACGAATTTTTATATCAAGTTGTAAATTCTGGAGTTTTAGAGCAATACTACGAAATTGATCCGAAAGATTCTTGGATTGTTGCTGCAGCTGAGAAAAATTTACCTATCGTTTGTCCAGGTTGGGAAGACTCTACAACAGGAAACATTTTTGCGTCTAACGTAATCAAAGGTAATTTAAAAGCGTCTACAGTAAAATCTGGAATTGAATACATGATTTACTTAACAGAGTGGTATCGTGCTAATTCTGATGGTAAAGGTGTAGGTTTCTTCCAAATTGCTGGTGGTATCTCTGGAGATTTCCCAATTTGTGTTGTTCCAATGATGTACCAAGATTTAGAGTGGACAGATGTTCCTTTCTGGGCATATTTCTGTCAAATTTCTGATTCTACAACATCTTACGGATCTTATTCTGGAGCAGTTCCAAATGAGAAAATTACATGGGGTAAATTAGATGTTGATACGCCAAAATATATGATAGAATCTGATGCGACAATCGTAGCGCCATTGATTTTCAACTATATTTTAGGAAACTAATCAATAGAATATTAAGCATAAAAAAAACCACTTCAATTGAAGTGGTTTTTGGTTTTATATTGTTCAGATAATTAATCTTTCATTGCTTCACCAGCTTTTCTATGTGTAAATTTTCCATAGATATGTCTTCTAGCAAAACGGCTTGGAGAGTCAGAATTTACCATTTTGATGTACGTGTTTTTAGGAACACCAAAATACTCGTAATGATTTCCATCTAAATGTTCTACTTTCAAAATTTGTTCATCCATATAAAAATCATGAATGTTAGATTTTGCAGTTGTAATCGTATATTCTTCTTTGTTTTTTTCGTGCGTTTCAGGATTAATACTTACTAAAAAGTGGTATGCTTCGATCACAACTTTACTTTTTTCTTCAGCTTCTATTTTACCTGCTTCGTCGTTGATAAATTTATCAGGATGCGCATCTTTCATCGTATTTCTGTAAATTGTTTTCAACTCTTTTAGAGTTACATTTTTATCAACTCCAAGTAATTTTCTGTGTTCTACAACGCTTTTCATAATTATAATCCTTTTTTCGGAGTGCAAAAGTACGGATTATAAATCACGAAATGCGCTTAATATCCATAAGTTTCGTTAAGGTTATGATAAATAATTTTCTTTTTGTTGAGAATTTGATATTCAATTCCAATACTATCCTTGTTTATAGAAATCAGTTTAGCTTGCTGAATAGGTTCGTTTTCGTATTCATATAGCTTTGGATCATCAGAATTAATATTTAATGTTTCAGAAACAATATCACTATAATCTGGTCTCGCGATATTGTTTGATTTTTCTAAAATAGGAAATTTAGATTCAGAATTATAGATATAAGCACGTTTCATTGCCATAACTTTTTTCGTAACTACTATTTTATATTCATCGTTTACTTTAATGGTTTGAATTGTATTCATATTGAATAAAAAACTAACGATAGATAGAAACAGAATTGCCATTGGTAAAATGCTCAATCCAACTAAAGCAAAAAGTAAAAAACCATAAATTTTGATATAGATAATTTTCCAAAATTTAATAACGATGTAAAAGGTGAAGATAATCGAAGTCCAAGCAAGAATATGATAGGTATATTCTCCTTTTAAATTCAAACCCATAAGGTTTAAACTCAATAAAAATAAAATGAGAACAACTGAAGAAATGATGTAGATTTTGAGTGATTTTGGCATTTAGGTTATGATTTATTTTTTCGAATATACATTATTTATATGATTTAATCGTTTTGTGTTAAATGAATTATCTCGAATATTTTTGTAATTTTAAACAAGCTAACAACAAACAAAATAAGTATGAAATTGAAAGACGTTCCTGAATTGAAAAATTCTATTTTAGATCTTCCTTCAAAAGAAAAAGATAAACTTCTTTTGCGTCTTATCAATAAAGATGAAACTTTAGTAGAACATTTGCATTTTCAATTATTAGAGAATGAAAATGATTTGCAAGATCGTGTAAAAAATATTTATGAAAAGATTGATTTTCAGTTTGAAAAGTCTCATCACTTAATTAATCAGATTAACATAAATAGAAGTCATCGTCAATTGTTGTTGACGTTAAAAACATTGAGTGGAATTGTGAACTATCATGTTCAAATTACGAAAGATAAAGTGTCAGAATTTGAATTGAGAAAATATATCATTCAAGAATCTTTTAGTCGTTATCCTTATCTTTTTGAAACTTATACAACAGGAGATAATGCAGAAAAATTATACAATTATCAACATGGCAGATTGAAATTGATTTTTTCTATTTTTGAAAAATTTCATGAAGATTTAAAATTTGATTACCAGAACGATATTGATGAAATTAATACTTTTTTAAGAAAAACTCCTATAAATTTTAAACTTCAATAGTTCTTTTAAACAAAAGGTTGCTTATCTAATATTGTATAAAATAATAATTAAATTTACTATAATTGACTTATTATTAATTGGTTTGGTCTATTTTTTGTTAGTCTTAAAAATAGTGGATTAACAAATTATTAATTTAATTTATTGTTAAATAACGAAAAAAGTATAGTTAGTTCTGTGTAAACCGAACTAACTATTTTATATTTGCATGGTTTTGTAGATTATACACATTATGAATATAAAAAATCAAGCATGTAATTCGGATCTTTTTTGCAGCTTTAGTGCTTTTTTGGAGAGAACTTACAGTTTTCCTCCATTGACAGCTAAGTTGCAAGCATACATGATTTTAGAGTCTGATGAGGAAGGATTCACGTTTGAAGAGCTTCTTGAGATTTTTAATGTTAGTAAAAGTTCCTTATCAAACTCTATTAACTACTTACTATCGATGAAACACATCGAGTACATAAATAAAATTAACTCTAGAAAAAGATATTTTAGATTAAATTTTAATTATTTGACAGAGAAATTAGATTTTTTATTTGAAATGATTTCTCAAGATATAGGTTATACAAATCGAATAAAAGAACATAAACTAGCGAATAATACGCTTTCTAAAAATGTTGAAAATAGAGTAGTTGATATCTATTTGGAACATCTTAATCAAACAAAAGTGATATTAGACGAAACAATACAAAAAATAAATAAAATTCAACTAGAAAATAAGTAAAAGTAATATGAAAAACGTTAACGTTATAATGGTTGGTGCTTTGGCAATAGCTTTGAGTTCTTGTGGAAAGAAAGACAATGCTGCTGCTCAACAAGCACAAGGTCCAACACCTTATCCGGTAGTTGATGTGCCTACGAAAGTGGTGACGAGTTATGATGAATACCCTGCAAATATTCAAGGTATCGTAAATAATGATGTTCGTGCAAAAATCCAAGGATACATTACAGAAGTTTATGTTGATGAAGGCCAATATGTACAAGCTGGTCAGCCTTTGTTCAAATTAGAAACAAATGTTTTAACTCAAAATGCGGATGCTTTAAAATCTGGTGTTGGTGCTGCGCAAGCTAATGTAAAAGCGGCTCAGGCTAATGTAAGTGCAGCGCAAGCGGCAGTGCAAGCAGCTCAGGTAGAGGTAAACAAATTAACTCCTTTGGTACAGAAAAACATTATTAGTAATGTACAATTAGAAACTGCAAAAGCTAATCTAGCAAAAGCACAAGCGAGTTATAATCAAGCTGTAGCTGCTAAGTCTCAAGCGCAGGCTGGTGTTACTCAAGCGCAAGCAAGTTATAAAGGAGCGCAAGCAAATGTTGACTATTCTGTTGTAAGAGCACCTATTAGTGGAGTAGTTGGTTCTATTAATTCTCGTCAAGGGACATTAGTTGGTCCTACGGATCAAACTCCAATTACTACAGTTTCAAATACAAGTAGAGTATATGCCTATTTCTCTATGAATGAGAAAGAATATTTAAACTTTATTTCTAAATCAGAAGGAGCTAGTTTAAAAGATAAATTAAACAAAATTCCAGCAGTAGAATTAGTATTAGCTAATGGAGATGTTTATCCTGAAAAAGGTAAAATACAAACTGTAACTGGTCAAATTAATCCAACAACAGGTACAATTGATTTCCGTGTAACGTTCAATAATGAAGCTAAGCTTTTGGCAAATGGTAACTCAGGACGTATTCGTGTTCCAAAAACTTATGTTGATGTATTGGTTGTGCCAGAGGCTGCAACATTTGAACAACAAGGTATGACTTATGTTTACAAAGTAACAAAAGATACAGCTTACGCAACTCCAATTACTGTTGTAGAAAGAGCTAACAATATGGCAGTTGTAAAAGACGGAGTGAAAAAAGGTGATAAAGTTGTAGCACAAGGTGTAGGTAAATTACGTGATAAAACAGCTGTTAAACCAACTCCAGCAAACTTTGATCAAATCGTAGAATCGACAAAAACGGTATTCTAAATTGTAAATAGATATGTTAAAAAAGTTTATTGAAAGACCCGTACTATCTACGGTAATTTCTATCCTTATATTGATATTGGGTATACTGGGGCTTATATCGCTTCCGGTAACACAATATCCAGATATTGCACCCTCTACTGTAAAAATTTCAGCTTCGTATCCCGGAGCGAATGCAAAGACAGTAATGGAGTCTGTAATTATTCCGATAGAGGAACAGGTGAACGGGGTTGAAGGAATGGATTATATTTCTTCTACTGCCTCTAATAACGGTTCTGCTTCTATCGATGTTGTATTTAAACCAGGTGTAGATGGAGATATCGCACAGGTAAACGTACAAAACCGTGTGGCACGTGCTACACCATTATTACCTTCGGAGGTAACTCGTTCTGGGGTTGTGACACAAAAACAACAGACATCAGCATTGATGTTTGCTTCGTTTAGTTCAACAAACCCTAAATATGATGAGATTTATCTTCAGAATTATTTGAACATCAACATTATTCCAGCCTTAAAACGTGTAAACGGTGTAGGGGATGCAACTGTATTTGGTGCGATGACTTATTCTATGCGTATTTGGTTAGATCCTTCTCGTATGGCAAGTTATGGTTTAGTTCCTTCTGAAGTTTCTGCAGCTTTATCTCAAGAATCTCTTGAAGCTGCTGCTGGTTCGTTAGGGGAAAACTCTGGACAATCATTCCAATATACAATCACATATTCTGGGCGATACAAGACAGAAGATCAATATCGTAATATTGTTATTAAATCTTTACCAAACGGACAGGTTCTTAGATTAAAAGATGTAGCGAATGTAGAATTTGGTGCTCAATCTTATGCAGGACGTTCTGCAATGGATGGAGATCCTTCTGCTGTATTTGCTGTTTATCAAACGCCAGGATCTAATGCACAAGAAATTATTGTAAACTTAAGAGCTGAGTTAGAAAAAGCTTCTAAATTATTACCAGAAGGAGTTTCTTACACTATCTTAATGGATACAAATACATTCTTAGATGCGTCTATTTCTAAAGTTGTTCACACAATGATAGAGGCGTTTATCTTAGTATTTATTGTTGTATATATTTTCTTACAAGATTTCCGTTCTACATTAGTACCATTGATTGCGGTACCAGTGTCTATTATTGGTACATTCTTTTTCCTTAATTTGGCAGGATTCTCGTTAAACTTATTAACGTTATTTGCCTTAGTACTCGCCATTGGTATTGTGGTAGATGATGCCATTGTTGTGGTGGAAGCCGTGCATGCTCGAATGGAGTCTCATCACGAAGCTCCTATGGATGCAACAAAAAATGCGATGGATGAAATTTCTGGAGCAATCGTTTCGATTACATTAGTAATGTGTGCGGTGTTCGTACCAGTAACATTTATCTCAGGACCAACCGGAGTATTCTACAAACAATTTGGTATTACTTTAATTGTTGCCATTTTAATTTCGGCATTAAATGCCTTGACATTATCTCCAGCATTGTGTGCTTTATTCTTAAAACCACATCAAGAAGGAGAGCAAAAACGTAACTTTATTCAGCGATTCTTTGATGCTTTCAATGCTTCATTTGATCGTATGACACATAAATATGGTAATTCATTCAAATTTTTAATTAAACACAAATGGATTTCATTCTTATTGATTATTGTAAGTGGTTTAGGAATTTGGGGTGTTGGAAAGATGATGCCAACAGGTTTCGTACCAACTGAAGATAATGGGTTTATTATTGGTAATATCGAGTTACCAGCGGGTGCTTCTATGGACCGTGTATATGAAGTTGAAAAAGAATTCCAGAAAAAAATTGAAAAAATTCCTGGATTAGATAAAGCAACAATTATCTCGGGTAACTCTATTATTTCTGGAGCTGGTTCTAACTATGGTATGATGTTCATTAAATTGAAGCCATTCGAAGAACGTACAACAGATGCTTTATCAGTACAATCAATCATTGGACAATTATTTGGTGCTGCAGCTCAAATTCCTGATGCTCAAATGATTTTCTTCCAACCACCATCAATTCCAGGTTTTGGTATGTCTTCTGGTTTCGAGTTGAAATTATTAGATAAAACAGGTGGAGATATTGCTGATTTTGATAAAGTTGCAAAGGAATATATTGGTGCTTTAATGCAACGTCCAGAAATTATGTATGCTCAAACATCTTTAAACACAGGTTTTCCTCAATACGAAATCGATGTTAATATTGAAAGAGCAAAACAATCTGGTGTTTCAGTAAGTTCTATTTTCTCAACTTTACAAGGATATATTGGAGGATTATATGCAGCTGACTTTACACGTTTTGGTAAACAATACCGTGTGTACATTCAAGCTTCACCAGATGATCGTATCAATGAAACAAGCTTAAATAAAATGTTCGTGAAAACGGATGCAGGTTCAATGACACCAGTTTCACAATTTGTGACTTTAAAACGTGTGTATGGTCCTAACTCTGTTAACCGTTTCAACTTATTTACATCAGCTAATATTACAGGAGCAGTAAAACCAGGATTCTCTACAGGTGATGCGATTACAGCAATTAATCAAGTTTCTGAACAAACATTATCTACTTCTTATAGTACTGACTTTACAGGTCTTACTCGTGAGGAGATTAATTCAGGTTCTCAAACAGCAATGATTTTTGCTTTATGTATCGTATTCGTGTACTTTATCTTATCTGCACAATATGAATCTTATGTTTTACCATTCGCAGTATTATTATCTGTTCCTTGTGGTATGATGGGGGCGTATTTATCTCAATGGTTAGCTGGATTAGAAAATAATATCTATTTCCAAATTGCCTTAATCATGTTGGTTGGGTTACTCGCTAAAAATGCCATTTTGATTGTAGAGTTCGCTTTACAAAGACGTGTACACGGAATGTCAATTGTTCAGGCAGCTATAGATGGAGCTAAAGCTCGTTTACGTCCAATTTTGATGACATCTTTTGCCTTTATTTTAGGATTAATGCCATTAGTATTTGCAACAGGTGTATCATCTGCTGGTAACCGTTCTGTAGCTACTGGAGCAGCATTTGGTTTATTGGTAGGTACAATTTTAGGTTTATTTGTTATTCCAGTATTGTTTGTTGTTTTCCAAACATTACAAGAAAAAGTTAAACCAGTTAAATTTGATCGTCCACAAGAAGAAATTGAACATAATAATTCAATCTAAAAATGAAAAAGTACAGAATATTTAATATTACTTTAATCGCAGCTGGATTGTTTGCTGTTCAGTCTTGTTTCGTAGCAAAAGATTATCATCGTCCTGAAGCTGTTGTAAATGAAGCAAATTTCAGAACAGATGTTATTGCAAAAGACAGTGCAAGTGTTGCAACTGTTTCTTGGAAACAAATTTTTACAGACACTCAATTACAAGCTTTGATTAATCAAGGTTTACAAAATAATTTAGATATACGTTCAGCACTGCAAAATATTGCAGTTGCTGAGGCGTATGCTAAACAAGGTAAAGCAGGTTATTTACCAACTTTATCTGTAGGTCCGAAATATACGTTTACAGAAAACTCTCGTAATACTCAATTTGGTGCATTGATGTCAAAACGTGCACAAAGTCAATACGAAGTTTCAGGGAACTTAAGTTGGGAAGCAGATATTTGGGGTAAAATTAGAAGTAATCAACGTGCATCTGCAGCAACTTATTTGCAAACTGTAGAAGCACACAAAGCGGTAAAAACGCAAATTGTTGCATCTATTGCAAATGCATATTACAACTTATTGGCTTTAGATGAGCAAAAAAGAATTTTAGATAAAACTTTAATCAACCGCGAGCAAAGTTTAGAAACAACGAAAGCTTTGAAAGAAGCTGGGAATGTAACAGAAGTTGCAGTTAACCAAACAGAAGCGCAATTGTTCAATGTGAAATCATTATTGGTTGACGTTGAAAATGGAATTAAGATGAATGAAAATGTGATGAGTATTTTGTTAGGAACAAATCCTCAATCTATTAATCGTACAAACTTAGCTTCTCAAAAAATTGACGAAAAATTATCTGTTGGTGTTCCAGCTCAATTATTAGAAAATCGTCCTGATATCAAAGCTGCAGAGTTTGGATTGATGAACGCTTTTGAGAATGTTAACGTTGCGAATGCAAGTTTTTATCCTTCTCTTTCTATTACTGCAACAGGTGGTGTACAAGGAATTGATATTGATAAATTATTTAGTGCGCAATCTTTATTTGCAACGGTGATCGGTAGCTTAACTCAACCTTTGTTACAACAACGTAAATTGCGTACGCAAAAAGAAGTTGCTTTAGCAAATCAAGAAAATGCTTTGATTAATTATAAAAGCAAAATCTTAAATGCAAGTAAAGAGGTTTCTGATGCGTTATACACATACGATGCAGCAACGAAGAAAGCTGAATATAAACAAAAAGAATATCAATTATACAATCAAGCAATTACCTATTCTGAAGAATTGTTAAACTACGGTATGGCAAACTATTTAGAAGTAATTACAGCAAGAGACAATGGGTTGAATGCTGAATTGAATGTTGTTGATGCGAAATTATCATCTTTATCATCAATGGTCGAATTATATCGCGCTGTTGGAGGTGGATGGCAATAAGCAATTCTAATCTTAAGAAAAAAACCTCTCAAATATTTGAGAGGTTTTTTTATACTTCTATTTCTCTAAAACTTCGCAATGAATAATATTGTGAGAAGTTCCTACAAATTCTATTAACCAATTTTCAGTAGTTTCTTCAATTCGATTTTCATCTTTCCAAATTAGATAATCAAATGAAATTGGAATCGAAACAAATTTACTTTTTGGATGAGAAGCAAGTTCACTCAAATCTTCTTCAATTTTTTGTTCCATTTCAAATAAATCTTTTGGTTTTGATTTATGAAAACTATAATAATCAATCGCGATTAATTCTAATATAATTTTGTCGTTTGTAAATGTTTGCGCAAAATCGTAAATCGTTTGAAAAACATCGTTCAAGGTATGTTTGTGAAACAAATGATGCTGCTCAAAATATTGTCCTAATCCCATCAAATAATCGAAAATAGAATACTTTTGACTAATATATTTCAGCGTTTCTGGCGTTCTTGGTTTGTTCCAATAAATCTCCAGAGCATTTTCTAAAGCAGTAATATTTTCTAAATCATTTTCACTTAAAAAATCACTTTTTATAATTTGATAAGGCGGCATTGGATCAAAATGGTAACCATAGTTTTCATATTTTTGACGAACTGGAGTCCCTTTCAGAAATTTCAGAAAACCTAATTGCAATTCTGGTGGATATAGTTTAAAGGTTTCTTCGAAACTAAATTTCAAATCATCAATATATTCCAAAGGTAAACCAACAATTAAATCTAAATGCATCTCAATACGATCTTTCAATTGATTGATAACATTTGACGTTTTTTCAAAATTTTGCTTGCGCGAAACTTCTCGATTACTTTGTTGATTAACGGTTTGAATTCCGATTTCGAAACGGAAAAGATTTTTTGGAACATTTTCGTTGATGAATTTTATAATATCAGGATGAACAATATCTGCTGTAATCTCGAACTGAAAAACATTTCCTTCACGATAATGATCCAAAATAAATTGAAACAATTCGATCGTAAAATCACGTTTTATATTAAATGTTCGATCCAAAAACTTAATTGTTTTTCCATGCTTCATCAAATACAACAAATTTTCTTTAATGGTTTCCATCGGCAAATAGCGCATTTTATTGTCTAAACTTGCTAAACAAAACTCACATTTATAAGGACATCCACGAGAAGTTTCGATGTAACAAACCTTCTTTTCCAAATCCGCTGGATTATCGTATTGATAAGGATTTCGACCTTTTAATCGATTAATATCAAATTGAATATTTTGTGCATTGAAAACAACTTTGTTCTCTTTTTTGTAAACTAAATTCGGTACATTTTCTATTGCGGGATAATTTGCTGCAAATTCCTCGAACGGAATTTCTCCTTCACCTACAATGATATAGTCGATATAATCATTTGCAATCACATCATCATATTCGTAACTAACTTCTGGTCCACCCAACAAAATTTTAGTTTCAGGAGAAATTTGTTTGATTCGTTTACAAACTTCTAACGTCTGCGTAATATTCCAAATGTAGCAACTAAAACAGATAATATTGTATTTAACGCATTTTTCTGCAACTTCATCAAAGTCAGATTTAATCGTAAATTCTTTCCAAAAAATATTTCCATGATGATGATTTAAATCGTACAAAATACGAATTGCCAAATTGAGGTGAATATATTTTGCGTTTAAAGTCGTTAATAAAATTGATGATTGCATAATTTGTAATTGATTTGCAAAAATAATAATTAAAAACCTATCGCTGTACCGCCCAAAGAAACACTTGTTTTGTTATATTTTGTAGGCGTTTTTTTCTTTTTCACTTTGATTGAAAAAATAACAGGTTCTAATGGTAATTCGTTCTTTGTTTCAAATTCACTAATTTTCATGACTTTGTCTAAACCTTTTGTAATTTCTCCAAAAACTGTAAAATCATGATCTAAACGAGGCTGTCCGCCATTTTTTAAATATTCAGCGCGTTGTTCTGCTGTAAATTTGATTCCTTTTTTAGTTTCCAAATCATCTAATTCTTTCGCTGTAATTTTTTTTCCTACAACAAAATAAATTTGATTGTAATAAGAAGCTTTTTCTTTATTTCCATCTCGACCAGCACCTAAAGCTCCCATTTTATGAAAAGCTTTCGGATTAAATTCTGGCGCTAAACGAATCGGTTTTTGCTCTGGATGTTCGGCTTCTCGCGCCAAAATAGGATCATCTAATTCGCCTCCTTGAATGACGAAATCTTTCACAACTCTGTTAAATTGTGCATTTGTATAAGTTCCTTTATTAATCTCACTCAAAATCAAATCGCGATGTTTGGGAGTGAAATCATATAACATTACATCAAATTTTCCGTAATTAGTTTTGAATTTTAAAGTATAAGTTTGTGCAGAAACAAAACTCGAAATTGAAAATCCAATTCCGAGTGCAATATTTTTTAATAATCGATGATTCATTGTAAATTTTCTTGTTCTAAAGATAGCAACAAATATAGAAATCTGAATGATTTTAAGCTAAATTCATAATCATAATTAAACTTCCAACTCCAATAATTACCCACAAAATAATAGCCATTAATAGCGGTTTGTAACCGATGTTTTTCATCATTTTGAATGATAAACTTGTTCCGATTAAGAATAATGTAAGTGTAAGTGCTGCTTTTGATAAATCGATAATAATTGGGCTAAATTGATGAACAAAAGGTACATAGGTGTTTACACAAATAGCGATTAAAAATAGACCAATAAACCACGGAATATTAATTTTTGATGTGGTGTTTTTGAAAAACAATAAGGTTAAAAACGATAATGGAATAATCCAAAGTGCACGTGCTAATTTCACTGTTGTAGCGACTTGTAAGGCTTCTTCGCCGTATTTACTTGCTGCTCCAACGACTGAACTTGTGTCGTGAATGGCGATGGCGCACCATAAACCGAATTCGTGTTGAGATAAATTGAATAAATGTCCAAGTGGTGGAAAAATCAATAAGGCAATTGAATTTAAGGTAAAAACCACAGCTAATGCAACCGAAATTTGATTGGGTTTTGCTTTTATAATTGGCGCGATTGCTGCGATTGCACTTCCTCCGCAAATTGCTGTTCCTGCTGATATTAAGTATCCTGTAGCTTTTTCAATTTTGAAGAGTTTGGTAAATAAAAATCCTAAAATCATCAACGTAGAAATACTTACAACGGTGAATACAATTCCTTCTTTCCCAGCTTGTATAGCCGAAAAGATATTCATTCCGAATCCTAAACCTACCACAGCAACTTTCAGTAAAGTGCTTGATACTTTTCGTGATTGTACTTCGTATGGATTTCCAAATATTTGCGCAACAGCAAATCCTAAAACTAATGCGATAGGAGAGCTTATAAAAGGCATTAAACATAGAAATGCACAAATTAAAAAGATAATTTTTTGTGTTGTGAATTGTTGAAATAAGCCTTTTTCTGAATGTATATTTTTCATGATTTGAATAATTTTATGGTACAAATTTCTTGTACTTATTATTCAAAAAGAAATGATAAAAAGTAATCTATTATTACTTTAAGTTATAACGATTACAGAAATCAATAAATAAATTCGCCAATTTTGATTGTTCACCTTCTGGAATGATAAAATTGAAATTACGCTCTATCACAAGGTTTTTAATGTCAATAATAGTTAAAGTTTGATTTTTAAGTTCTTGTAAAATGGATTGAATCGATAAAAACGCTAAAGCATCTGAATGTAACACATACGATTTTATACTTTCTGTACTTCCCAATTGAATTTCGATATTTAGTTCGTTTAGCTTTATATTTTTTGATTTTAAAGCTAAATCTATGGTTTCTAAAGTTCCAGAACCAGGTTCGCGAAAAACTAATGGAATATTCTTTAAATCATCTAATTTGATGTTGTTTTTAATAGAAATAGAATGATTTTGGCGAGAAACTAACACAATTTCATCTTTCATAAAAGGAAAATAATGAAACGTTCTATTTTTGATTTGAGCTTCAATTAATCCAACATCAATTTTATGATTCGCTAATAAATCTTCAATTTTTTCAGAATTTTGAATAACTAAACTCAACTGAATTTCAGGAAATCTTTTTCGAAATTCTGCCAAAATAGGTGGTAACACATATTGAGCAATCGTCGTGCTTGCACCCAAACGCAAAGATCCTTTTTGTTTTTCTTGCAATTGTCCAATTTCAAATTCCATTTTTTGATAAACAGAAAAGATTTCCTCTGTATATTTTAATAGGATTTCACCAGCTTTGGTCAATTTTATTTTCGTCCCATTTCGCTCGAATAACTTAATGTTAAGATTTAATTCGATTTCTTTAATGTGTTTTGTAACAGCTGGTTGTGTTATATTTAATTCGTTTGCTGCTTTCGTGAAATTCAAGCGTTTAGCAACCGTATCAAAAACTTTTAATCTAAAATCGAACATAAGAAATTATTGAAATAAACTTAAATTGTATTGCTTTACCAAATCCAAAATCATATGATAACCAGCCGCAGAATTTCCGTGTTCGTCGAGTGCAGGACTGAAAACGCCAATACCCATTTTATTTGGAACGGTAACGGTAATTCCTCCACCAACGCCAGATTTACTTGGTAATCCAACGGTGCGAGAATATTCGCCACTAAATTCATACATTCCGGCAGTCAACATTTGCGATTGAATTAATTGTGAAACTTCCGCATTTTTATACGTTGTATCCCCATCAAAACGTGTGCATTGATGCGCAAAGAAATACCCAATTTTAGCTAAATCTTCGGCAGTTACTTCGATAGAACATTGTTTAAAATAGTTGTTCAACTTTTCTTCATCACCTTCAATCAAACTATTATTTTTCATCAAATAAAACATTCCACGATTTTTGTTTCCCGTTTCTTTTTCAGAATTATAAACCGATTTACTATAATCTATCGAATTGTTTTTGGTGATGTAACGAACCATTTCAAGGATTTTTTTGAAAGGAATTTCACCTTCACCCTCAATCATTGATGTCGTTAAAATTGCACCAGCATTCATCATCGGATTAAGAGGTTTCCCTGTCGTTTCGAGGTTTGCGTAGTGATTAAATGGTTTATCCGTTCCGAAATAACCTATTTTAGAAAATACATTTTTTTCTCCTTTTTCCGTAACAGCAATCATTAACGCAATGATTTTAGAAATACTTTGAATTGTAAATTTTTGGTTGACATCGCCAACATTTATCACTTTGCCATTCTCATTAACCACAGAAAAAGCGATTTTATCCGCTTGCATTTTTCCTAATTCTGGGATATAATCGGCAACTTTTCCTTCTTTGTAAAAAGCTTTATTTTTCTCGAGAATATCGCTTAATGTTTTTTCATTAATCTGTAAGCTTTTTGAACTATTTTTTGATGTATTCTGTCCATAAACCGTATGATTGATTGGATTAAAACACGTTAAGGTAAGACTTAAAATTAATGTTGAGAATGTATATCGTTTCATTTTATTTGATGTAAAACACAAACTTAAAAAATATTTGGTTGATTCGCCGAGATAAAATAGTTTTATATAAAATGTAGAATCTAAAATTTATAAAAAAATGAAATATTTCGTCCTATTGTTATCGAGTTTGTCTTTTGCGCAAACCTATCAAGTGATTAATGAGGAAAATTCGTCTGTTAGTTACCGAGGTTTGGCGTTTCAGGATGCAAAAACGTTTATTGTTTCTGGCTCAAAAAATACAATTGGAAAAACGACAGATGGAGGAAAAACATTTAATTGGATTAATCCGAAGGTTGTTGAGAACAGAGATTTTAGAGATGTAGAGGTTTTAGGAAAAGATAATTATTTGGCTTTAGGAATTGATTATCCTGCATATATTTTGCAAACGAAAGATGGAGGGAAATCGTGGAATAAAGTTTATGAAAATAATGAAAAAGGTATTTTTTTAAATGCAATTTATGTGGATAAAACTTCGAAGAAAATTACTGTTTTAGGCGATCCAATGTCGCCAGATAAACCTTTTGTATTAACATCTTCGATTACTGATCCGACTAAATGGGAAGTTGCGAAATCGCTTCACGGTCAACCTTTGCGATTGAAAAATCCGAAAGAAGCTTTTTTTGCGTCAAGTGGAAGTAATTTGTATGTAGATGCGAAGCAAACCTTGATTGTGACAGGAGGTGAGTTGTCTAATTTATACTATTATACCCCAAAAGGTGGTCAAATGTACGTGTTAGAGAAAACGAAAAGTTCTACTTCTGGAATTAATGGAATGGCTTATGACGCAACGAATAATGTAGGTTATTTAGTTGGTGGTGATTTTACAAAACCAGAAGATTCGAGTTATAATTTCTATAAATTTAAGTTGACAAATGGTAAAATTGATTTTCAAGATTCATGGAAATATCCAACAGGATATAAATCTGGCGTAACAATTATTTCAAAAGATAAAGTCTTGGTTTGTGGCTATTCTGGAGTAGATTATTCAGCAGATGGAGGGCACAATTGGACAACTATTACACAAGATAGTTACAATACGTGTACAGTTTCGCCAGATAAAAAATATGTGATTTTGGTAGGAAATAAAGGTAAGATTGGAAAAGTTACGTTGTAAAAGATTTCTAACATTAAAATTAGATTAGAAATTGATTTTCAATTTTATAAATAATCATTTTCTTAGTATATTCGAATAACCTAATACAATTCATAGTAAAGGGTGGTTAGTAGTTTTTTTAGCAAAAGTTCAGATAATTTTATCTGAACTTTTTTCGTTAAAATTATTCTTAAAGTTGAGAATTTATTCTTCTAATGATTTCATAATCTTTAACTTTAATAAAATTCAATCTAAAAAATATTCAAAAATGAAAAGAAGTGCAAAAGCAGTTTGGAATGGTTCGGTTACAGAAGGATCAGGAACACTAACCACACAAAGTACAGTATTAGATAATACACAATATTCGTTCAAAAGTCGATTTGAAGAAGGAGTAGGAACAAACCCAGAAGAACTTTTGGCAGCGGCTCATGCAGGTTGTTTTACAATGAAAACATCAGGTTTATTAGGAGAAGCAGGATATACAGCAGAAAAATTAGAAACCGATTGTAAAATTGTTTTTGAAGGAGGAAAAGTTGTTCGCTCAGAATTAAGTTTAACAGCAAAAATTCCTTCGATTACAGATGAAGAATTTCAGAAAATAGCAAAAGAAGCAGAAGAAACTTGCCCGATAAGTGTTGCATTTAGCTTCGAAAAAGTATTGGTTTCTGCAGTTTTAGTTTAAGAATTGTTTCAATCAAAATAGAAAATCCAACAAAGTTACTTGTTGGATTTTTTTTGTTATTTCAAAACTGGAATTTCGATATAAGAATCGTGATAAATTCGTTGTGTTTGTTTCAAGAAATCTTTCGCAGTTGCTTCGTAAACATTCATAAATTGTTGCGGATTACGGTCGGCTAAAGGAAACCATGTATTCTGAACTTGAATCATGATACGATGTCCTTTTTTGAAAGTATGTCCAACATCTGGCATAGCATACGTCACATTTGTTTTCTGATTAGGAACCATTGCTTCGGGCTTTTCAAAACTATTGCGGTATTTTCCTCGCATAATTTCGGCACGAATCAAATTTTGATATCCAGCCATCAATTTTCCATTATATTTTGGTATATCTTCAGGGAAAACATCAATCAATTTTACCACGTAATCAGCATCTGTTCCCGTTGACGAAACAAATAAATGATTGATAATTGGACCTGTAATCGTCATATCTTCAGTTAAAATATCAGTTTGATAAATCATAACATCAGGTCGAGTTGACGCAAATCGTTGATCGTCGACCATATATTCTCGAGGACGACTTTCCAAAACACCACCTTGATACGGAACAGGATTATTTGGATCTGCTACATATTCATCAAAACTTGCATTATTAGTCTGTTGAAAAGATATTTTTCCGTTAGCTTGCAAATACATTTTCTGCGTTGACACATTCTTTGGAGGCCAAGTATCAAAATGTTTCCACTCGTTAGAACCTGTGATAAAAATTTGCGCTTCTGTTGGTTTGAAATTTCCTTTGTCTTTTAAATAATAATTGAAAAAAGGCAACTCAATTTGTTGCTGATAATATTCTCCTGTTGGCGTTCCAAACTGCATATCACCAAATGTATCGGCTTTAGAGCGAACCCAACCACCATGAAATAAAGGTCCAGCTACCAAAATATTTGTTGCATTCGGATTTTGTTTTTCAATCGCTTTATAGGTTTCAAAAGCACCATAAACATCCTCTGCGTCAAAGAAACCACCAACCGTCATCACAGCAGGTTTCACATTGGTAAGATGCGGCAAAGGGTTTCGATCTTGCCAAAATTGATCATAATCAGGATGCGCAAACAAATCATTGTAGAATTTGATATTATCTTGGAAATATTTATCCTTCAATTCCTTTACAGATCCGCCTTCTAAATAAAAACGGTAATTATCTTTGATTGGATATTCTAATGATTTTGGACCTTTATCTGGCGTAATTGGTTGCGGACGTTTCACACCAAATGACGACATAAATTTGAAAGAATCATTCAGAAATAAAACACCATTGTGATGAAAATCATCACCTAAAAACCAATTCGTAACTGGTGCTTGTGGCGAAACAGCTTTTAGCGTTGGATGTGAATTAACCAAACTCATTGTCGAATAAAATCCTGGATAAGAAATTCCATAGATTCCAGCTTTTTGGTTGTAATTTTTCATGTTTTTTGCCAACCATTCCAATGTGTCGTACGTATCTGTACTTTCGTCAATCGCTTTTTTATTTTTCGTTTTATTAACAGGTCGTACATCTTCAAATTCACCCTCGCTCATCCATTTTCCTCTCACATCTTGGTACACGAATATAAATCCTTCGCGCATTTCTGCAGGGAAATTTCCAAGCGATTTTTTATACTCATTTGCTCCATAAGGCGCAACTGTATAAGGCGTTCGATTAAGTAAAACAGGATATTTTTTGGTTTGATCTTTTGGCGTATAAATAGCTGTAAACAATTTCTTTCCATCTCGCATCGGAATTAATTGTTCAGTCTTTTCATAATACTCTCTAACATAGGCAGAATCTGCTTTTGCATCTTGCGCATAGCTAATCCCACTCATCAAAATAAGACTAAGTAGAGTGGCTTTTTGAGTAAATTTTTTCACGTGTTTATCAATTTTACAATACTATAAATGTAAAAAACTTTTAAATTTTACACTTATAAATCGAATTATTTTCTACAAATGATTTCAATATCGATAAAGTTTTAATTATTTTTTATGAATTCGAAAATTCGAACACTTTTTTTGACTAAATTAGTTAGCCAAAATCAATTGAAATGAAGTTAACTGTAAAAGCAACAATTCAAATTCAGAAATCTAAAAATGAAGTTTTTGATGCGATTGTTAATCCAAATAAAATGAATCAATATTTTATTGCTTCTTCGACGGGTGCTATCGAAACTGGAAAAATTGTTGAATGGAAATTTCCCGAGTTTGATGATATTTTTCCTGTAATGGGAGGCGATTTAAAACAAGATGAATATATTTCTTTTGATTGGAGCGGTGGAGTTGATGATATGTTGGTGGAGATTTTTCTCGAAAAAGGAGAAAATGATTCGACAATTGTTAAAGTCATTGAACATGAAATGAATGATGATGAAGCTGGAATTAAGCAATTGATGGGACAAACAGAAGGTTGGGCGAATTTCTTGGCGTGTCTGAAAGCTTATCTCGAATACGGAATTAATTTGCGCAAAGGTGCTTTTGATTTTATGAAACCTTAAAAATCAACAAAAAACTATACGTATGATCACAATCGAAACAATAATAAATGCTCCATTAGATCAAGTTTGGAAAGCTTTTAATTCTCCTGAAGATATTGTAAAATGGAATCAAGCTTCTGATGATTGGCATTGTCCAAAAGCAGAAAATGATTTGCAAGTTGGAGGAAAATTAAACAGTACGATGGCTGCGAAAGATGGCAGTTTTCAATTCGAATTTGAAGCTAAATATGACGAAATCATTCCAAATAAGTTTATTCGTTATTACATTGCAGATGGTCGCAAGGTTGAAATCAATTTTCATGAAGAGAATAATTTAACCAAAATCACAGAAAAATTTGAACCAGAAAGTCAAAATCCTACTGAAATGCAACAACAAGGTTGGCAAGCTATTTTGAATAGTTTCAAGAATTATGTTGAATCAAAACGCTAAAAATAGTAGAAGATGGATGAAAATAAATCGAAAATTGGTCAAATGGTTTGGGCTGATTTAACTGTTGAAAATTCGACTGAATTAAAAGATTTTTACAAAGAAGTGATTGGTTGGGAAGTCAAAAATGTTGCGATGAAAGATGACGAAGAGGAGTACAATGATTATGTAATGATGTCTTCTCCAGAAAATGCGGCTGGTGGAGTTTGTACGAAACGTGGCATGAATAAAGGAATTCCATCACAATGGATTATGTACATTAGTGTAGATAATGTTGCGGAAAGTTTGCAAAAAGCGTTGGAAATGGGAGGAAAATCTATTCATGAGATTAAAAATAAAGAAGGAAATCTTCAATTTGCAATTGTAGAAGATCCTGCTGGAGCTGTTTTTGGATTAGCAAATGCTTAAAATATGAAAAAAGTATCGTTTACAGAAGTTATTTATGCGCAGCCTAAGCATGTGCATAAAGTAATGATTGCACCAGATTCGTATAAAATTTGGACAAAGCCGTTTAGTGAAACTTCAGATTTTAAAGGAGATTGGTCCGAAGGTTCTCACGTTTATTTCACTTATGAAACTGAAAAAGGTTCGGCTGCGATGATTGCCACAATAGATGAAAATATTGTAGGAAAATCAATCAAAATGCGTCATATCGGAAAGTTGAACGAAGAAGGTCAAGAGATTTTTGATGGACCAGAAATTGATGCATGGAAAAATACAGAAGAAACGTATAAAATGGAAGATGTTGAAGGTCATACACGATTAACCTGTTCGGTAGAAATAGATGATCAGGTTTTTCCAGAAACTCAAGTCAGAGAAATGTGGATAAATGCACTACGCAAGCTGAAAGAGATTTGCGAGGAATAATGATGATGACAGATAATTTTACAACTATTGATGAATATATTCTTGGGTTTGATCAAGCCAAACAAGATATTTTAGAAAACATAAGAAAAATTATTTACGAAGTTGTACCACAAGCAACAGAAACGATTAATTATAAAATGCCCACTTTCCGATTAAATGGAAATGTGATTCATTTTGCGATGTTCAAAAATCATGTAGGGATTTATCCTGGAGCAGAAACAATCGAACATTTTCAAAATGATTTGACCGATTATAAAACATCAAAAGGTGCAATACAACTTCCTTTGGATAAAGCTTTACCAAAGAAATTATTGAAAGAAATTGTGTTGTATAAAGTTAGTTTGATGAAAGATCAAAAAGCTGGAGAATGGACAAAATACAATAGTAATTGGGTTGAAGCGAATGAGAAAATTCAACAAGTTGTCAATGAAACAGAACTGGTAAAAGAGTTTAAATGGGGTGGAGATATTTACACGTTCAACAAGAAAAATGTGTTGGCATTTAGTGGCTTCAAAAATCATTTTGCGTTGTGGTTTCATAATGGCGTTTTCTTGAAAGATTCATACAAAGTTTTGGTAAATGCAAATGAAGAAAAAACGAAAGCTTTGCGTCAATGGAGATTTAATTCTGCTGATGAAATTGATGTCGAAAAAGTAAGAGAATATGTCTTAGAAGCGATTCAATTGGTGAAAGATGGAAAGGAAATAAAACCTCAAAAATCTACGCCAAAAGAAGTTAATGGAATTTTGAAAGAAACTCTAAATCAAAACAATAAATTATTTACTTCATTTAAAGCTTTAACTTCAGGAAGACAAAAAGAATACATCGAATATATTGATGAAGCAAAACAAGAGAAAACGAAAATTTCTCGCATCGAAAAAATAAAACCTATGATTTTAGAAGGAAAAGGTTTGAATGATAAATATCGAAAATAATGCAATATGAAGTCGCAAATTTAGAAGAATATTTAACGTCAATTCCAGTAGAAAGAAAAGAAGCTGTTGAGAAATTAATTAAAATTTTGGCAGATAAATTACCCACTGGTTTCGAGTTGCAGTTGAGCTATGGTCATCTTGGGTTTGTTGTACCGTTTTCACTTTATCCGAATGGTTATCATTGCGATCCGAAATCACCGTTGCCGTTTATCAATATTGCTTCTCAAAAGAATTTCATTGCGTTATATCACATGGGAATTTATATGGACAATAAATTGCTGAATTGGTTTGTTGATGAATATCCAAAATACTCAAAACGTAAATTAGATATGGGAAAAAGTTGTATTCGTTTCAAAAAAGTAGAGGATATTCCGTTTGAATTAATCGGAGAATTAGCGCAAAAAATTACGCCACAACAATGGATAGAAAATTATGAAAAAGTACTACTTAATCGAAAAAAATAAATCATGTCACAAATCGATAAATTTTTAAAAAAATTAGAAAAAAATAATAACCGCGAATGGTTTACAGAACATAAAGTTGAATTTGATACAGCGAAAGCTGAAGCAGATTCAATTTTCAATGTGATTTACCAAGAATTAAGTAAAAAGGAAGAATTAGAACCGCTTAAAATTTATAGAATTTATAGAGATGTTCGTTTTTCTCATGATAAAACTCCTTATAAAACTCATTTTTCTGCGCAAACAGGTCGCAAAAAGCCACTTAATAGAGGTGGGTATTATTTCCATATTCAACCGAATCATAATTTTATAGGTGTTGGTTTTTGGGGACCAGAGCGCGATGATTTGCTTCGTATTAGAAAAGATATTGAAGTTTCGGATGAATTAGCGAAGATTCTTCAATCCAAAACAATTATGAATGAGTTTGGAGAAATGCAAGGAGAAGAAGTGAAATCTGCTCCAAAAGGTTTTTCGAAAGATCATGAGCGAATTGAATTGTTGCGTAAAAAGCAATATTTATTTATCAAGAATTTCACGGATGAAGAAGTTTTAGCAAAAGATTTTCCGCAGAAAGTGGCGAAATCAATTCAGGTTCTTCAACCATTTTTGAATTATATGACAGAGGTTTTAACAACCGATGAAAATGGTCAACCATTATATTAAAAAAATAATCACAAAAAAACACTATATTATGGCTAAAGTACACGCTTACTTAAATTTTAACGGAGATTGCGAAAAGGCATTTCAGTTTTATGAAACTGTTTTTGAAACGCAAAATATTGGGATGTATAAAATGGTAGATATGCCGCCAAATCCAGAATTTCAGATTCCAGAAAGTGCAAAGGATAAAGTTTCGCATGTGGCATTGTTTATTAATGAAACAACAATGTTAATGGGTTCTGATATTATTGAAGAATTTGGACATCAATACAAAGCTGGAAATAATAATTACATTATGCTTGATGTTGATAATCCCGCAGAAGCGCATCAATTATATGATCGTCTTTCGGTAAATGCAAAATCGTTAGAAATGCCTTTGGCTGAGCAGTTTTTTGCTGAGCTTTATGCGTCTTTTATTGATCAATTTGGAACACCTTGGATGATTCATTTCGAAGGAAATAAAGCGCATTCGATGTAAAATATAGTTTAAGAATAAAACATAAAACCTCTCAACTTGAGAGGTTTTTGTTTACTATACATTTACGTTCGTTGCTTGTAACATAAGTTGATGAAGATCTGTATTTTTTACAAATGGCTTCAACAAATCACTTCCTGGTCCATACATAGCTAATTCTACATAATCGCCCGAGTGATCCATACTTATCCAACCTACATTGTTGTGTTTTTTCTGAATTTCAGAGAAAAATTTGAACGGAAGCTTTTTGAAATTATATAATCCTTCTTCTTTATCCAAACCTTTGTAAAAATCTAACATATGTTTTGCTTCATCATCAGTTAAACTAAAACCATTTGTTTCGACAATCCAATCTTTGATTTCTTGTATATTAAAATCTTCGTGAATTTCATTCAAAATATGTTCGTTGGTATATTTATAATTAACAATACTTTCAAATTTTTTGTTTACATCAGCTCCATAAATAGTTCCTGGATTTGCATTTCCGTGATCAGTTGTGATGATAACTAACGTATTTCCATCCTTTTCAGCAAAATCCATTACAGTTTTGATTGTTTCATCAAATGCAATTTGATCATTTATTAATCCTGCAACATCATTTGCATGTGCCGCCCAATCCACTTTTCCAGCTTCTACTTGCAATACAAAACCATTTTGATGATCTTTCAAATTATCAATCGCAACCTTAGTCATTTCGGCAAGTGTAGGAATAGATTTATTTTTTGAGAGATTTTTATGATCGATTGCGTAAGGAATTGCTCCAGTATTGAAAATACCTAATAGAGATTTATTGTTTTGAGATTTTCCTAATTCCTCCTTTGTTTTCGCAATTTGATAGCCTTTATTTTTATAAATAGCATACAAATCTTTCTTGTCTTCTCTTTTGGATGAATTAAAAAACTCATCACCACCACCTAATAAAACATCAATGCCAATTTCGGCATATTTTTCAGCTATCTCTGGTTCTGCATTTCTACTTGCAGAATTTATACAAAAACCAGCTGGAGTGGCATGAGTAATAGTAACTGTAGTCACACACCCTGTTCTTTTACCCGCTTTTTTGAACTTTTGCCAAATCGGAACATGATGTTCTCCATTCGTGCTAATATTTAATACGCCATTTTTCACACGAATTCCACCTCCAAAAGCTGAACTTGCAGCAGCTGAATCGGTAACAATAGAACTTGCAGAAGCGGTGTCCATTAAAGCTCTTTTTACTTTATTTTCTTCATAAAGATTTATCCAATTACCATTTTTTCCATGCAATTGTATGTTGTACAAATTAGCCATAGCAAGAGTTCCGGAACTCATTCCATCACTTATCATAAAAATAATATTCTTTGCAGAATTTGTAGAAAGATTAGGTTTGATTTTATTTTGAGCAAATAAATCGAAAGGATTTAGAATTAAGCCTGTAGAAATTAATGCCGATCCTCTAAGAAATTTACGTCTATCCATTTTATTATTTTTGTAAATGAATAGATTATTTCTGAGAAGTGTTTTAGCTTATTGTTAAATCTTATTAATGATACAATCTAAATCCTAATTTCAGGCATATATTGGCGTGTTTATCAAACAATGCATGTACAAGCTCTTCTTCGTCATCAATTTCTTTTGCTAAACAAAAATAATATTGATCTAAAATTGTACTCAAAATTGGAGAAGGGTTTACATATCCAGATAAGGCTTTTGCTCCTGTAACATCAATAAAATATTGAAAACTTTCGTCTTCCAAATTTAAACTCATTGTATTTGCAAAATGAACAATTTTATCGGTTAGTTTTCCTTGAAAAATTTCTGCTACTTCTTCCAAACTATAGTAATAATCATCAATTTGAATTTGATTTCCTTCGCCTTCAAAAACTAAATAAATGATTTTATAATCTCTAAAATATTTATCATGATAAAGAAGATTGGTCAAACTTTCTTCGAAACCTTCAAAGCTATCAGTCGTTTTATAAACATTTGTAATCTGAAATTCTCGAGCCAAATGTTCCAAAAATTCCAATAATTGCGAATCATTTTGCTCTTCAATATCTGCTACAGATTCCAAACAAAACAATTTGAAATCATCTTCGTCTTCAGTTCGTATAATATCCTTCATCTATTTTACTATTTTTCAAAGGTAAGATGTAATTTTTAAATGATTAAAATCACGCGAACAATGATTAATATTTATTAATTTAGAATTATTCTATATAAATAAATTTAATGAAAAATAATATTGATTTACAAAATCTTGCGGAACAATTGAGTTGTCCAAATGGAGACGAAGGAATTGAAGTTGGTGAGCAAATGAATGAAAGTAATTTTGGTATGATAAAAACGACAATAGATCATTTACAATTACAAAATAAAGAACAAATATTAGAGTTAGGTCATGGAAATTGTAAGCATTTACCTTATGTATTAAATCAAGCAAAGGATTTAGAATATATTGGTTTAGAACTTTCACAGGTCATGAAAAATAGTGCTATCACGAACAATTCTGATTATTTGAATGCAAATATTAGATTTGAAATAATTATGGATGAAAGAATTCATTTTTATGAAAAACGTTTTGATAAAATTTTCACAGTGAATACAATCTATTTTTGGAAAAATCCTAAATTTTTCTTGAGTGAAATTTATAGAGTCTTGAAATTCAATGGGGAATTTGCTCTTACTTTTGCTAAAAAGGAATTTATGGAAACTTTACCTTTTACTCAATTTGGCTTCAATTTATACACAGAAGACGAAGTGATAAAACTATTGAAATCAGCTAAATTTTCTATTGAAAATAGAAAAACATTTTCAGAAAGTGTAATTAGCAAAGCTGGCGAAAAAGTTGAAAGAGAGTATAGTATAATTATTGCAAAAAAATAAAATGATTTTTATTGATAATAAACTTAATTTTTTTGAGAAAAGAATGAGTAAATAATTTCTAAAGTAGAAAGAATTAGCAGAAATTTGTATCCTTATTTCAAGAATATGAAACAACCACAAAGAGTATTCGATTTATCTCGATTTCAAGAAAAAAATACACCTAACATTTCGATTTTTAATTACAAAGAAAAAGGAGAATGGAAGGGAATTTCTACAACAGATTTTATCAATCGAGTAAATAATATTTCGAAAGGTTTGATTGCAAATGGTGTTCAACAAAATGATAAAGTTGCGTTAATCAGCGAAAATCGTTTAGAATGGAATTTAGTAGATTTTGCAATTCAGCAAATTGGAGCTGTTGTTGTGGCAATTTATCCCAATATTTCGGATAATGATTACGAATTTATTCTAAATGATGCCGAAATCAAACTTTGTTTTGTGAGCAATGATGCGTTGTATCAACGATTATTAGGAATCAAAGATCGTATTCCAAATCTTGAACAAGTTTATACATTTAATACTTATCCGCATACACCAAATTGGATTGAGCTAATTTCGAAAGGAATTTCTATTTCTGATGAGGTTTTACAAACGAAGATGGACAATGTAAAACCAACTGATTTAGCAACTCTTATTTATACTTCTGGAACAACAGGAAACCCGAAAGGCGTTATGCTTTCTCACGAAAATTTATTGGCTGATGTCAATAGTTCCGAATATTCTTTTCCTGTAAAAGCGTATGATAAAGCGTTGTCTTTTTTACCTGCTTGTCATGCGTATGAACGCGTCTTTCAATACGTGTACATCAAAATGGGATTACCAATCTATTTTGCACAATCAATGGATACGATTGGGCAAGATATGAAAGAAGTTCAACCACATATTTTTTCGGCTGTTCCACGTGTTTTAGAGAAAGTTTACGATAAAATAATGGCGACTGGAGAACAATTGACAGGAGTAAAAAGAGCTTTATTCTTTTGGGCAATTTCGTTAGGAGAACAGTATGATTTAGACGAATCAAAACTTTCTGCTTGGTATAAATTTCAATTAAACATTGCTCGAAAATTAATTTTTTCGAAATGGAAAGCGGCGCTTGGCGGTAATGTCAAAGGAATTGCATCGGGAAGTGCAACTTTACAAACTCGTTTATTAAAATTGTATTTAGCAGCCGGAATTCCAATTTACGAAGGTTATGGTTTAACAGAAGCTGGACCTTGTTTATCTGTAAATTGTATCAAACGTGGAATGAAAATCGGAACCGTTGGTATTCCTTTGATTGATATTGAGATTAAATTAGCTGAAGATGGAGAAATCTTAGCAAAAGGTAAAAATATCATGCAAGGATATTATAAAAATTCTGAGGCGACGGCTGAGGTTTTGAAAGATGGTTGGTTGTATACGGGCGATATTGGAGAATGGGTTGATGATAAATTCTTAAAAATTATCGATCGTAAAAAAGAAATGTTCAAAACTTCTGGAGGAAAATATGTTGTGCCACAACAAATTGAGAAAATTCTTTCAGAATCTAATTATATCGAACAAATTATGGTAGTTGGAGAAGGACGAAAATTCCCTGCTGCTTTGGTTATTCCTTCTTATGAAAACTGTATTGATTGGGCAAAAGCAAATGAATCTTCATTGATTAATTTACCTCGTGAAGAGTTTTTAACGCATCCAAAAATTTATGAATTGATAGGAAATGAAATCAATAAATTAAATGTCAATTTTGGAAATTGGGAAAAAATTAAAAAATTTCATTTACTGCCTTATGAATTTACAATTGAAGCTGGAGAATTAACGCCAACTTTGAAGATGAAACGTAAAATCATTTCAGAAAAATATAAAAAAGAAATTGACGGAATTTATCAATAAAAACATCAATTTTTTAGAAAAATAACGAAGCAAGATTTTTATTAATCTTGCTTTTTTCGTGAAATAAAACTGATTTATGAAAATTTTGCACCAAATTTGCACTCTTTTTTATAAAGTTTAGTATTTAAAAAATGAATAATCCTACACGAATTTTTGACTTAGCTTATCGTCAACAAGAACTTTACCCCAATCATAATATGTTTGCAAGTAAAATTGATGGCGAATGGAAGTTTACAAAACCAGCCGAATTTATTGCGCAAACAAGAGAAATTTCGAAAGGTTTATTAGCTCTGGGAGTTAAACCTGGCGATCGAGTAGGACTTGTGTGCGAAAGCCGCTATGAATGGCATGTGATTGATTTTGCAATTCAGCAAATTGGTGCGGTTGTGGTAGCGATTTATCCAAATATTACAGATTTTGAATATCAATTTATCTTCAATGATGCCGAAATACAATTGTGTATTGTAAGTACAAAAAATTTGTATGAACGTATCAATAATATGTTTGGGACAATTTATAGTTTAGAATATGTTTTTGCAATTAATGAGTTCCCAGATTCTAGAAATTGGTCAGAATTAAAAGAAATTGGAAAAGATATAACAGACGAATATGTAAATAATCTTAGTTCAATTGTTCGAAATTCAGATTTAGCAACTTTAATTTATACGTCTGGAACAACAGGAAAACCGAAAGGTGTAATGTTGTCTCATAATAATTTGGTTTCGAATTTTATTGCGGCAAAAGAAATTGTTGTGTTAGAAGAAGGAACAAGAGGTTTGACTTTTTTACCGCCTTGTCATACATACGAAAGAACTGTAATTTATACCTATTTATATATTGGTGTAACGGTTTATTTCGCCGAAGGTTTTGAGAAAATTGGTGATAATATCAATGAAGTAAAACCTCATATCATGACTGCTGTTCCTCGTGTGATGGAAAAAGTTTATGAGAAAATTCTGAAAACAGGTAGCGCTTTAACAGGAAAAAAACGAAAAGTTTTTGATTGGGCGATTGAGATTGCTTCTCAATATGAGCCTGATGAGAAGAAACGATCTTTGGTGTATAATGTGAAATTAGCGTTAGCTCGAAAATTAGTTTTGAATAAATTTTATGAAGCGTTAGGAGGTAATTTCAAATATATTATTTCGGGAAGTGCTTCGTTGCAAGGTAAAATTGCGCGTGTTTTTATGGCAGCTGGATTACCATTTTTTGAAGGATATGGAATGACGGAAACTTCGCCTTTAATTACTGTAAATAATCCGCATAAATTAGGTGTTCGCATCGGAACTGTGGGTTCGCCGATAAAAGATGTCAAAGTAAAATTAGCCGAAGATGGCGAAATTTTGGTTCAAGGTCCTAATGTGATGATGGGTTATTATAAAAATCAGAAAGTGACCGATGAGGTCATTATTGATGGATGGTTGCACACAGGTGATATTGGAGTTTGGGAAGAAGGAGAAGGTCATTTCTTGAAAATTATTGATCGTAAAAAAGAAATGTTCAAAATTTCTGGAGGAAAATATGTTGTTCCTCAACTAATCGAAACAAAACTTGTCGAATCAAATTTTATTGAGCAAGTAATGGTTGTTGGTGATGCGCAAAAATTTGCGTCAGCTTTTATTGTTCCGAATTATGCAAATCTGAAAGAATGGGCAAAAGAAAATGCACCTGAAATTAGTAATCTTTCTCGTGATGAATTTATAGCATCTACAGAAGTTCATAAAGTAATAAACCAAGAAGTTCGTAAAGCAAATCAGTTATTTGGAAATTGGGAACAGATTAAGAAACCAGCAATTCTAACGCATGAATTTACGATTGAAGGTGAAGAATTAACTCCAACTTTGAAATTAAAACGTAAAGTTATTCTAAAGAAATATCAGAAAGAATTCGAAGAAATTTATAAATAAAAAAATCCCTCAACTCATCATGAATTGAGGGATTTTTTATGGATTCATTCTTCCATTAGAATATCCTCGAATCACAGTATAATTTACTTTTCTTATACTATCACTAAAAGAGGCGTTATCGGTATATATAATAAAATCTACTTTTTCTTTGATATTTCCATGAGTTTCAAATTCATTATAAAGTGAATTAACTTGAAGTTTTCCTTTGTTCTTCTTTAAGAATAATTCAAAAAATGAATCTTTTTCTCCTTTTGGAATAAAATAATTAGTTGGTAAATGTTTACAATTACAATTATCAGTGCTCAAATAATAGAGTCCAGAACATTGTAATTCATATAATTTAATATCTCCAATTTTATAAGACTTTTTAAAATCAGAGCTGCAAGAGTAAAATAATAAGAGAAATAAAATTAGATATTTCATAATTGTAATATTTATGACGAAAATAATTCTTTTTAAGTTGAAGATAAAATTTTTGAAAAACTCATCATTTTACGCTATTTTCGACGAATTCTTTTCAAAATTACAAAACTATAAGTGCGCTATGGAAGCAACCAGAATTTTTGATTTATCAAAACGTCAGCAGGAAAAGTTTCCTGATTTATCCATGTTTGTATCCAAACAAAATGGAGAATGGAAACCAATGAAAACCGCAACTTTTTTAGAACATGTTGATGCAATCTCAAAAGGATTAATCGCTTGTGGAGTTCAGCCAGGTGAAAAAGTGGGATTAATCTCAGAAAATCGTGTCGAATGGAATATGATAGATTATGCGATACAACAAATCGGAGCTGTTGTGGTAGCGATTTATCCGAATATTTCTGACAACGATTACGAATATATTTTTAGCGATTCTGCTATAAAATTGTGTTTTACAAGTAATCTCGATTTGTACACGCGAATCAATCAACTCAAAACAAAATTGCCTTCATTAGAGCAATTGTACTCAATTGATGAATTTGAAAATACAGAAAGTTGGAATGTTTTAATCGAAAAAGGAAAAACAATTCAACAAGAAGAAATAGACAAACGTGCCGCAAATGTAAAGCACGAAGATTTAGCTTTTTTAATCTATACATCAGGAACGACAGGAAATCCGAAAGGCGTAATGTTGTCGCACAAAAACATTATTGCAGATGTTATGGCTTGCGAATATTCAACACCACTTGATCCTTACGATCGTGCTTTGACCTTTCTTCCTGCTTGTCATGCGTATGAGCGAACAATTCAGTATTTGTATGTGTACATGGGGATTTCGATATATTTTGCAGAATCGATGGAGAAGATTGGCGATAATTTAAAAGAAATTAAACCGCATATGATTACGGCTGTTCCTCGTGTGATTGAAAAAGTTTATGAAAAAATCATGCAAACGGGAGCTCAATTATCAGGTTTTAAGAAATCTATTTTTGATTGGGCTGTAAAAGTTGGCGATGAGTTTGTGTTAGAAGATGATCAGCGTTCTACAATTTATAATTTGAAATTAGCAATTGCCCGAAAATTAGTTTTACACAAATGGTACGAAGGACTTGGTGGCGAATTAAAAGCCATTGTAACGGGAAGTGCAGCGATTCAACAACGAATTGTTCGCGTATTTTTAGCTGCCGAAATTCCAATTTATGAAGGTTATGGATTGACAGAAGCTTCGCCAGTAATTGCGGTGAATTGTTTTCGTCGAGGTAAAAAGATAGGAACTGTTGGACCTCCGTTGAAAGGTGTTGAAGTAAAATTGGCTGATGATGGCGAAATTTTAGTAAAAGGTGATATTGTGATGATGGGTTATCATAATTTACCAGAAAAAACTGCCGAAGAAATCAAAGATGGTTGGCTATACACGGGTGATATTGGAGAATGGATAGACAATAAATTCTTGAAAATTGTTGACCGTAAAAAAGAAATGTACAAAACTTCGGGAGGGAAATATATTGTTCCACAACAAATCGAAATGAAAATGGTAGAATCGCCATTCATCGAGCAATTGATGGTTGTTGGAGAAGGTGAGAAGTTTCCTGGAGCTTTTGTGGTTCCGAGTTATACAAATCTAAAAAAATGGTCGCAGTCAAATGCTCTTGAAATTGTAAATCTTCCTCATGATGAATTTCAGAAAAGCGATGTTGTCAAAAAGAAATTAGAAGAAGAAATCAATCAACTGAATAATCATTTTGGACATTGGGAACAAATCAAAAAGATTGCAATTATTCCAAATGAAATGACCGTAGAAGGTGGAGAATTAACGCCAACGTTAAAATTTAAACGTAAAATTATTTTAGAAAAATACAAGAAACAATACCAAGAAATTTTTGGATAATTAATAAGAGTCTCAGTTTTTTGAGACTCTTTTTTATAACCTTTAATTAAGATTAAAATCTATATTTTTGTAAAAACAAAATCAATTGAATTCAGTTAAAGTTTACGCAAAACAAACAAGCAATTGGGGATTATTATTCGGTAGTCTTTTATTTTTTGCTTGTTCAATTTATTTATTTCTAAACGCCAATCAAGTTAATTCTCCGCAAACTGCAAAAATTTTAAGCGGAGTTTTATTTGTTCCAAGTTTACTATTCATCATCGTTTCAATCAAAAAATTGATGAAAAAACAATTGATTTTATTGATTGATAAAAAAGGAATTGTTTACAAACCTACGGATCATTTGAATTATATTGAATGGGGAAAAATTTTAGAAATTGAAGAACTGAAATTGCCTCGCCAACGTGTCATTAATATAAAAATTATTGATGCAGACGATTTTATCCATAACGAAACGCAGAAATTCTTACAAGCACGTATGAGATTTTGGAATAAAATGTATGGCGCTGTTGTTTCGTTTGACGCAAATACTTTAGATAAAAATCACTTCGAAATCATGAATCTTTTTGATGAATTTATGGAAGATTATAAGATTTCTACAGCTTCAAAAAATGATTAATTCGAAAGAATAGACTATTTTTGCAGCATGCAAATCGATTTACTTTATAAAAATTTGGGCATCAAAGATATGAATGCAATGCAACGTTCAGCATTCAAAATGTCCGAAAATCAACGAGATTTAATTTTATTATCACCAACAGGATCTGGTAAAACATTGGCGTTTTTATTTCCGACTTTAAGAGATTTAAATCCAGATGTAAAAGGTGTTCAAACCTTAATTTTAGTTCCTGCGCGTGAGTTAGCTTTACAAATCGAAACAGTTTTCAAATCGATGAAGTCTGATTATAAAGTAACGTGTTGTTATGGAGGTCACAATACAAAAGTTGAGCAAAATACTTTGTTAGAAGCTCCAGCTGTATTAATTGGGACTCCAGGACGTATTGCGTATCATTTGCGTAACGAAAATTTTGATCCTTCGACTGTTCAAACTTTAATTTTAGACGAGTTTGATAAAGCGTTAGAATTAGGTTTTCAAGAAGATATGAGCTTTATTGTAGAGCAACTTTCTGGTTTGAAACAACGTATTTTGACTTCTGCTACAGAAATGGAAAATATTCCAGAATTTGTTGGATTGAATGACGAAAAAATTGTGAGCTATCTAAAACAAATCGAGGTAAAGCCTGATTTACATATGAAAGTGGTTAACACCATTTCAGAAGAAAAATTGGATACTTTATTTAATTTGATTTGCAAAATTGGAAGCAAACGCATGTTGATTTTCTGTAATCACCGTGATGCTGTCGACCGTATTAGTAATTTGTTGCATGAAAAAGGAATTGCGCGTGAAAGTTTTCATGGTGGAATGGAACAAGACGAACGCGAACGTGCGTTACTGAAATTCAGAAATGATTCGGTTCGAGTTTTAATTACAACAGATTTGGCTGCGCGTGGTTTGGATATTCCAGAAGTAGATTCGATTATTCATTATCAATTACCTGCAAAAGAAGCCGCTTTTATTCACAGAAATGGACGTACAGCACGTATGAATGCGAAAGGTTTTGTGTATTTAATTATTAGCAATGAAGAACATTTTCCGTTTGTAAATGAAAATTTACCTGTCGAAAATTTAGGTGGAACATATAAGATTCCAGAACGTACACCTTACCAAACGATTTATATTTCTGCAGGAAAAAAAGACAAAGTAAACAAAGTTGATATTGTTGGATTTTTGTTCAAAAAAGGAGGTTTAGAAAAAAACGATGTCGGAATTATTGAGGTAAAAGATACCACTTCGTATGTTGCGATTAACCGTAAAAAAGTTCCGGACTTATTGAAAAAATTGAACGGTCAAAAAGTAAAAAATAAGAAAGTAAAAATGCAAATTGCATATTAAAAATAGAATTTTATGTTAGCACACCACGTACTATTTTGGTTAAAAGATGACGCTACAGAAGCTGAAGTGAATACATTTCATCAAGCTTTGAAAGATTTAGAACCAATTGCTCCTTCAGTATTTTTTCATGTTGGAACACCAGCAAATATCGAAAGAGATGTTATCGACGCTTCGTATTCGTTTTCTTTGTTTGCAGCTTTCGAAACGATGGAACAATTTGAGACGTATCAAAAACATCCACAACATATCGAGTTTTTGAATGGTCCAAATAAATTAGCAAAACGAGTATTAATCTATGATGCAGATTAATCGTTAGAAAAATATAACCTTAAATCCGTCATTTGACGGATTTTTTTATTTTCTAAAACTTTATAAATCAAGTTTATTTATAATTAATTATACTTATTTTTGTACAAAATATTGTACATATGTTGATAACAAATATTTCTGAATTTAGAAAAGATATTAAAGAATATTTTGATCGTGTGACGAATAATTTTGAAACATTGATTATTAATCGTGGAAAAAATTCTGGTGTTGTTATTATGTCATTAGAAGAGTATAATTCGCTAATGGCTACGAATCATGAGCTTTCTTCTCGCAAAAATGAAGAGCGTTTGGATGCTGCAATTGAGAAATTAAAAACTCAGAAAACGTTTACAAAGGAGTTAATTGAAGAATAGATGAAAATCGTTTTTGTTGATGAATCATGGGAAGATTATTTGTATTGGCAAAAAACAGATAAATCTAAATTGAAAAAGATCAATGAATTGATTAAAGGTATTGCTCGAAATCCTTTTGATGGTCTGGGGAAACCAGAAGCTTTGAAACATAAATATGCAGGATTTTGGTCGAGAAGAATAGATCATGAACATCGGTTAATATATCGTGTTGTAGAAGATGAAATTCAAATTGCGAAATGTCGTTTTCATTATGATTGATATACTTCTTTATCAATCAACAATATAATCTATCATACAATAATCACGAATTTCTATCAAAATAAGCAAATAATCGTTACAAATACCCGTAAATTTGCAAATGATTTCTGAAAAGGAAATCAATAGAATTTAAGCAATGATTATAGAGACAGAAGAAGAGTTAATCGGAATGAAAAAAGTCAGCGAAGCTGTAGCCGTTACTCTTAAAGAGATGAAAGATTATGTAAAACCTGGAATGTCAACAAAAGAATTGGACGATTTTGGTGCGAAGATTATGCACAAATTTGGTTGCAAATCAGCTCCTTTCGAGACGTATCAATTTCCTGGTTATACTTGCTTAAGCGTGAATGAAGAAATTTGTCACGGAATTCCAAGAGCCGATAAAATTTTGAAAGACGGAGATGTGGTTAATATTGATGTTTCTGGAGAATTAGGTGGTTTTTGGGCTGATAATGGAGGTTCTATTGTTGTTGGAGAAGATGTGAATGGTTATCAAAAAATTGTTGATGCATCTATTTCTGCGCTTCAAAAAGCAATTGCGGCTGTAAAATCTGGAGTTAAAATCGCTGATATTGGTGGAATTATTGAGAAAGAAGCAAAAAAACATCATTATCATGTGATTGAGAATTTAACTGGTCATGGAGTAGGGCGTTCATTGCACGAAGAACCATTGGATTTGATGAATTTCAGAGACCCTGATGATAAACGTCGATTCCGTAAAAATTCAGTTATTGCATTGGAAACTTTTATTTCAGAAAATTCTTACGAAGCAATTGAGCAAGCGGATGGTTGGACAATGATAGGAAATGCACCTGGCGTTTTTGCACAACACGAACATACTGTTTTGGTTACTTCTGAAGGTCCTATGATTTTAACGCACATGAATGGTAATTGGTAAAATTATATGAAGAGAAACGAATATATTAAAGTAGACCGCGAAGTGGTCAAAAAAATGAGCGAAGATATTCAGGCTTATTTAACAGAAAATAAGTTGGAACGTGTAAAAACTAAGGATATGATGCCTTTCTTAATTGAAAAAGGATATTTTCCTCACGACCGTAAAAAAGGATATCCTTTGCGTCAGATTCTAACAGATTTGAAAAAATCGGAAGAATTACATTTATTACCGCAAGCATTTCCAGAATATTTGGAAATCGAGAATAAAAAAACATCTACCTACTGGTATTTTAGTCCAGTAAAATAATATTAAACACTTCTATTGAAGTGTTTTTTTTATTGCTAACAAATTCAAAATCTTTACTTTTTGGAATATTAATTGATACAATTTGATCGTTTATTAGATGAAAAATCAAGCTTTTTAATTTCTTATCTTATGTCAATGAAATCTCGCTGATGACTGAGCTAAATTTGTCCTATCAAAATAAATAATTAATTAAAAACAATCAAATAATCATTCGTTATGAAAAAATTATTATTCACGTTAATGTTATCAGCAGCTTCAATGTCTGCATTTGCTCAAAATTATACAAATGATAAAGCGCACTCAAAATTAGGCTTTTCTGTTTCTCACATGACAATTTCTGATGTTGAAGGACAATTCCAAAATTTTGATGTTCATTTAAACTTTACAAAAGAAGATTTAAGCGATGCAAAATTTCATGTAGTTGCAGATATCAATTCAATCAATACAGGAGTTGAGGCACGTGATAATCATTTAAAATCAGCAGATTTTTTCAATGCAGCAAAAAATTCAAAACTAGAATTCTCTTCAAAAGGAATTACACGTGTTAAAGGAAATCAATTTAAAATGGTTGGTGATTTAACATTAAACGGAGTAACTAAACCAGTTGCATTAAAATTAGTTTACAACGGAAGCATCAACAATAACGGAGTTAAAACGTACGGATTTACAGTAAAAGGAAATGTAAAAAGAAGTGATTTTAACATCGGTGGTAATTTCCCAGAAGCTGTTGTAGGTGATGTTGTTACATTAACATCAAACTTAGAATTTTCAGCTTCAAAAGCTAAATAATAATAAATAAAATATATTATAAAAATCGTGGATTTCAATACGTTAAAATCAATTACTTCAAGTTTTTCTACAACTGATAAAATGCCAGTTTTATTTTTAGGACATGGCTCTCCGATGAACGCAATCGAAGAAAATATTTTTGTAGAAGGATGGAAGAAGATTGGAAAAACAATCCCAAAACCAAATGCGATTATTTGTATTTCGGCACATTGGGAAACGAAAGGAACTAAAGTTACGGCTTTAGAACAACCCAAAACGATTCACGATTTTTATGGTTTTCCGCAAGCTTTATTCGATGTTGAATATCCAGCGCCAGGAAGTCCAGAATTAGCAACAGAGGTCAAAAATTTAATTAAAACAACAGAGGTTGATTTAGACAAAATGTGGGGATTTGACCACGGCTCTTGGAGTGTGATTAAATTTTTGTATCCAGAAGCAGATGTTCCGATGATAGAACTGAGTTTGGATGTTTATAAAACGCCAAAAGAGCATTACGAATTAGCGAAGGAATTAGACGCTTTGCGTAGTAAAGGGATATTAATAGTAGGAAGTGGGAATGTTGTACACAATTTGAGAGCATTAAATTGGAGCGAGCCAAATGCTGGTTATGATTGGGCTTATGAAGTGAATGATACATTCAAGAATATTGTTCAAACAGGTAATCACGACGAATTGTTCAATTTTGTACAAAAAGGTAGCGCATTTAATCTTGCTGTCCCATCTATGGAACATTATTTGCCAGCTATTTACGCATTAGCATTACAAGGAAAAGAAGAGGAGCTAACACTTTTTAATGATAAACTAATTTATGGATCATTAGGAATGTTATCATTCAAAATAGGATAAATAAAATCAATTTAAATAACAAATAAAAACAAAACATTATGGCAACAAAATGGAATTTAGACCCTTCTCATTCAGAAGTCCAATTTAAAGTAAAACACATGGTAATTTCTACAGTAACAGGAAATTTTGATCATTTCAATGCTGATGTAGAAGCTAATTCAGATGATTTTTCTGATGCAAAATTTGAATTTGATGCAAAAGTAGATTCAATCAATACAAAAAATGCAGATCGTGATGGACATTTAAAATCAGCTGATTTCTTTGCTGCTGAGCAATTTCCAGAAATGAAATTTGAAAGTACTTCAGGTATTCAAAACGGAAAAATTAATGGAACTTTAGAAATTCGTGGTGAAAAACAGCCAATTACATTAAATGCAGATTTTGGTGGAGTTATCACTGATCCATGGGGATTACAAAGAGCTGGATTCGAATTTTCAGGAGAAATCAACCGTAAAGATTACGGATTAGGATGGAGCCAAGTAACAGAAGCTGGAGGATTAGTGGTTTCTGATAAAGTAAAATTATTGGTGAATTTAGAGTTTACTCAAGCCCAATAATCATAATTTTTAATAGCAAAAAAACCACTTCAAACGAAGTGGTTTTTTTTGTGTTATTTATTTTTGTTCTCCCAAAAAGTAGCATTTTTAATTCCGATTTCTGTAGGATTAAAATCAGGATTTTTAATTCCTTTTTTACGTTTGTCTTTATAATCTTTCCAGACCTTAAGCCCAACTCCGCTTAATAATAAAATAGCAATAATATTTACCCAAGCCATCAGACCAACACCAATATCTCCAATTGCCCAAGCAGTTTCAGCAGTTTTGATTGTTCCGTAATACGTAGCACCTAAAAAACAAATACGTAAAATCCATACATATACTTTTCTATTTCCTTTCTTGAAAATGTATGTAATATTCGTTTCAGCATAATAGTAATAAGCCATAATCGTTGTAAAAGCAAAGAAAAACAAAGCAATCGCAACAAAACTATTTCCGAATGAAGGAAAATGACTTGAAACAGCTGCTTGCGTAAAACCTGTATAATCTACTCCAGGAAGATTTTGAGTAATGAAACTTCCCGCTTTTTCTGGGTGATTCACATTGTATTTTCCTGTAAATAAAATCATAAAAGCAGTTGCAGTACACACAAATAATGTATCGATGTAAACAGAAAAAGCTTGTACCAAACCTTGTTGTGCAGGATGGTTTACTTCCGCAGCCGCAGCCGCATGAGGAGCAGTTCCTTGACCAGCTTCGTTAGAATAAATTCCACGTTTTATTCCCCAAGCAATTGCAGATCCAAAAACACCACTATAAAGTGATTCTTGATTGAAAGCTGATGAAAAAATTAATCGTAAAACTGATGGAACTTGATGGATATTCATTCCAATAATAATGATTGCCATTAAGATGTAAGCGCCTGCCATAAAAGGAACGATAAATTCAGAAGCTTGTCCCAAACGTTTTACACCTCCAAAAATAATCAAGGCTAATAATCCAATAATGACGAATCCTACAATGTTGATTGGAATTCCTACAAAATTATAAATAGGAATATCAAACGCGTTATTCAAAGCAGATGAAATACTATTCGACTGAACGCCTGGTAATAATAATCCACAACTCATAATTGTAATGATTGCAAACAAAACCGCGTACCATTTGATTCCTAAACCTTTTTCGATGTAGTATGAAGGACCTCCACGATATTCTCCATCGATTTCTTGCTTGTAGACCTGTCCTAATGCAGATTCTATGAATGCAGATGCACTTCCTAAAAATGCGATAAACCACATCCAAAAAATTGCTCCAGGGCCTCCCATTGCGATTGCGGTTGCAACACCAACAATGTTTCCGGTTCCGACACGACCAGAAATTGCTAAAGAAAAAGCTTGGAAAGGAGTGATTCCTTTGTCCGATTTTTCGCCACTAAATAGCAAGCGAACCATGTCTTTTATGTAGACTATTTGTAAAAATCCGGTGCGAATAGAGAAGTAAATTCCTGTTAAAGCGCAAAGTCCAATCAAGGCATATGACCAAACGTAGCTACTTATTAGATTGATGATATCATCCATTTGAGTAAAAAATTTTGTTCTTGTGTTTATTTGTGGTGCTAAAATGCTAAAAAAATCTTAATTATAAGATTTAATCTGTTTATTTATTCGAAAAAATAAATACAAGCAAGAATTTTATTCTAAATTTTGAAGATATATTATTTAAACCTTTAGTTTGATAAAAGGTGTGTAATTGGTTAAATACAAATAAAAAAGGTTGCAAATTACTGTAACCTTTTTCTGTTTTTTTATTATGATCGAATGATTTTTAGTTTTGCAAAATTTAAGAGTAATTTTTTTTCTCCTGCATTATCAAAATGAATAATTGCTTTCATATCTGATGGTTCTCCTTGCAAATCTTTCACAATTCCTCGTCCAAAACGATCGTGAACAACAACTTGACCAACTTGCAAACCTTGTGCATTTGCTGTTGATGAAGCGTTACTTTTTGTTTGATTTACTGGTTTGAAATTTGACCTTGGTTGAGCTGGTTCTACACGAGCTCTTGGATTTGGTCTTGCAACTGATTTTTCTCGTTGTTGATAGTTTTGTGGTGTTGGTTCATCTCCAAATAAATCAGCCGATAATCCACTATTATTAGAAGCTCTTGCAGAAATATTCAGATTTTTCCATTCTAAGAAACTATCATCAATTTCTTCTAAGAAACGAGAAGGTTCACAATCGATAATTTTTCCCCAACGAAAACGTGAAACAGAATAGGTCATATAAGCCACTTTCTCAGCGCGTGTTAAGGCAACATAAAATAAGCGACGTTCTTCTTCTAATTCAGCGCGCGTGTTAACACTCATCATAGAAGGGAAAAGATTTTCTTCTAAACCTGCAATAAATACAACAGGGAATTCTAAACCTTTTGCTAAGTGGACCGTCATCAAATTGACCTTATTATCGTCATCTTCTTCGTTATCCGCATCAGTTGCCAAAGCAATATTTTCTAAGAAACCACCTAAAGAAGCATCTCCTTCGTCTAATTGTTGTTGTTCTTCGACATAACCTTGGATCGAATTTAACAACTCTTGAACGTTCTCTAAGCGAGAAACACCTTCTGGTGTAGAATCTTCTTTCAACGCATTCAACAATTGTGTTCTTTTAGCCATTTCCATTGTTACTTCATACACATCATGTGATTTTAGCATCACTTGGAAACGCTTAATCATCAACACAAAATCATTCAATTTGTTTGATGTTCCTGCATTTATTCCAATGGTTGGAGCATACATCGCAATATTTTCAATCAAAGAAAATAAACTAATTTGATGTTGATCTGCCGCAACCAAAAGTTTTGAAATAGTCGTTTGACCAATTCCACGTGCCGGATAATTGATTGTTCGCAATAAAGCTTCTTCATCATTTTGATTAATCAATAATCGCATATAACCAACCATATCCTTAATCTCTTTGCGTTGATAGAAAGATGTTCCGCCATAAACACGGTACTGAATTCCTCTTTTTCTCAAGGCTTCTTCTAACGCACGAGATTGTGCATTGGTACGATAAAGAATAGCAAAATCTTTTGGTTGAAGATGTTCATTTATCTGTCTTTCCCATATCTGCGTTGCAATATAACGCGCTTCATCAGCATCAGAAAGTCCACGATAAACGGCTATTTTTTCACCAGTTTCATTCGCAGTCCAAACATTTTTTTCTAATTGATCTTGATTTTGTTTGATAATCTGATTCGCAGCTTCCACAATCATTTGCGTCGAACGGTAATTTTGTTCCAATGGATACAATTTCGCATCAGGATAATCAGATTTGAATGATAAAATATTTCGAATATTTGCACCACGGAAAGCATAGATAGATTGCGCATCATCACCAACCACACAAAGGTTTTCGTAACGAGAAGCCAATGCTTTTACAATCAAATATTGCGAATGATTGGTATCTTGGTACTCATCAACCATAATGTATTTGAAACGTTCTTGATATTTTGCTAAAACCTCAGGAAAACGCGTCAAAATTTCATTGGTACGTAACAATAAATCATCAAAATCCATTGCGCCAGATTTGAAACAACGATCTACATAAGCTCTGTAAATATCGCCCATTCGAGGTCGCATTGCTTCATTATCGGCTTCAATCAAAGCTTGATTGTTATGATAAGCTCTAACTGTAATCAAGTTATTTTTGTATTGAGAAATTCTTCCCAAAACTTGTTTTGCTTTGTAAATATCTTTATCCAAATGCATTTCGTTAATAATCTTTGTCATTACCGAAACTGCATCTTGTTGATCGTAAATTGTAAAATCTGATGGATAACCTAAAAGCGGAGCTTCAACACGTAGAATGCGCGCAAAAACAGAGTGGAAGGTACCCATCCAAAGAGCTTTTGCATTCGCTTCACCAACTACATGTCCGATACGTTCTTTCATTTCTCGGGCAGCTTTATTGGTAAATGTTAAAGACAATATATTGAAAGCATCAACTCCTTTATTTAGTAAATGAGCAATGCGATAAGTTAACACTCTCGTCTTTCCAGAACCCGCACCTGCAATCACCATTACTGGACCTTCGGTAGCTTCTACAGCCAAACGCTGTGGTTCGTTCAGTTTTTCTAAATAATTTTCTTCCATCGTGTGCAAAGTTAACCTTTGTGGTGTAAAGGATAAAATAATTTTGAAAGATTATATATTTTCTTATATAGATGTATTGTTAATTATATGCTGCTATAAAGATTTATTATCAAGAGATAGAAAAAAACGTACGAATTGAAAGCTGTTTCGTTACATTGATAAGGAAATATTCTGTATATTTACACAAATTTTTTATATGACAGACGAATCAGTAAAATCAAGTAATTACGAAATAGTAAAGCAAGTGTTTACGAATTTCTTGGAAGACAATGGACATCGTAAGACACCTGAACGTTATGCTATTTTAGAGGAAATTTATTTTACAGATGATCATTTTGATATTGATATGTTGTATATCAAAATGAAAAATAAGAAATACCGCGTTAGTCGTGCTACTTTATACAATACTATCGAGCTTTTGATGGAAGCTAAATTGGTGCGTAAACATCAGTTTGGAGATCAACAAGCGCATTACGAAAAATCATATTTCGACAAAAATCATGACCATATTATTTTGTCTGATACAGGAGAAGTATTGGAGTTTTGTGATCCAAGAATTCAATCTATTAAACAAACGATAGAAGATATTTTTGATATCAAAATTGATAATCATTCATTGTATTTTTACGGAACTCGTAAGAATAAATAACCTTGATTTTATAAAACCAAAAGACCTTTTACAATTTCGTAAAAGGTCTTTTTTGTTATTTTAATTAGAAAATTGGTCTAACAAATCAAAAGAAGGAACAAAAAATAAAGTTCCAGTTTTGGCTTTACTAAAATCTAATATTCGATCATAGTTTCCGACAGGTTCACCAACAAACATGCGTTCTAACATTTCTTCTACAATGCTAAATTTTCTGGCATAAGCAATAAAATAGGTTCCCATTTCATTTGTCGACATATTTCCAAAAGGCATATTATCACGAACAATTTTTTTGTCATCTCCAACATTTGCTAATGCAGAATGTGAATTCGAAGGTTTTTCATCATCATTCATTTCGATATCATCAACTTTAGATCGTCCAATTACTTTTTCTTGTTCAGAGATTGGTAAATTTTTCCAAGCTTGCATATCATGAATGTATTTTTGCACAAATAAGTAACTTCCATTTGTATAAGCAGAATCTTCATTGCCAATCAAACCAAAATTTGTTCTCTCGTCACCTTGTGGATTTTCAGTTCCGTCGACAAAACCTAAAATACTACGACCATCCCAATATCTAAAACCATGAATTTCTTCTTGACAAGTCGCAACATCATTTAATAAATCAGTTAGATTAGAAACAATATCAATGCAATAACTTTGTTGCGTAGAACGGATATGAAAATGAATATCAGCTTTTGTAGAAACAGCTTCATGCTTTTCTCCTTTAATAGCAACAAAAGGTTTTAATTCTTTCGGTAAAGGTTTAGGTAAATCTAATTTTATCCAAGCTTCGTAGCTAATTCCTAAAATAACGCTCGATTGCGTTTTCGGAAAACGTGTATTTGCTGAATGATTAAGATTGATAACCAAAGCGCAAAGCTTTTTGAAAGCGTCTTTGTAAGTCGTATTCTCCTTGAAATTCCAAACCATAAAAATAGTATTGGTATTTGGACTATCTAATACATTTTGATATTGAGGCATTTAATAGATTTATAAAATTGAATATGAAGTTAAGAATTTTAAAATTGAATTTTATGAATAATAGTTATTTTTTTAATCAAATTAAGACTTAAAAATCTATCATATTGATTAAAACATTATGAAAATTTTAAGTATTCAAGCACGTTTTAACGTAATAATTAATTTTTAGGACTAAAAAAATAATACTAATTTTGGCTAACACTTTTTTGAAGTGAAATAGAGATTAAATAAAAACATTAAGTAATTGTTAATTAATTATATAAATAAAAATAAAACAGGTTTGAAAGTTGCTTTTTTACTTTCATGTTTTATGACGATAAGTGCTTTTGCGCAACAGAAACCTAAAAAAGAAAAAGTTGTGTTGAAGAATGCTGATTTAGTTGAGCGTTATCCAGATCGTTTTGAAGGGAATCAGATTTTAACAGGTAATGTTGTTATTGAATATAAAGGTGATGTAATTACAGCTGATAGTGCGGTTTTATATCGTGATAAAAACTTGGCTGTTGTTTGGTCGAATGCACGTTTGGTGAGTAAAGACAAAACAATTACGGCGCATAAAATGGAGTATGACGGAAACACAACAATTGCAAAAGCTTTCAAAGATGTGGTGTTGACTGATCCAAGTTCTCGTATTACGGCAGATTATATGGATTATAATCGTACAACCGAGATTGCGACTGGTATTGGGAAAGTAGAAGTGAAGACACCTACGCAACAAATAAGTTCTGAGAAAATGATTTACGAACGATTGACAGGAAATATTATTGTAAATGATACTTACAAAACAATTGGTTCTGATGGAACTTTAGTCGAAGGACGAAATGTTGTGTATAATGTAAAGTCTAAATCGGCAAATTTTGGTTCAGAAGTTTTTATTACGAATAAAGATTATACGATTTATTCAAGAAAAATGACGACGAATGATATTACGGGAATTACAACTTTCCGCGATTATTCTAAAATTACACGTCGAAATGATCCATCGCAATATATTATTACTTCTGATGGAGATTTTAATAAAAAAACAGGTGAAGCTTGGTTAAGAGGAAATTCAAAAGTTTATTATCAAAACAAAACGTTGACGGCTAAAAAACTTTATTTCAACGATAAAACAGGTTTTGGTAAAGGTGAAGGTGATGTTTTTTTAGATGATCCTTTAGAAAAAAGATTTTTGAAGGGAGATTACGGAGAAGCTTTTAAATACTTAGATTCGGCTTTTGTAACGAAGAATGCGTATGCTGTGAAAGCGTTTGATAAAGATTCGCTTTACATTAGTGCAGATACATTGTTAGCGGTAAAACGTCACGATGTAGATTCAACTTCATTAGTGAAAGCATTTCATAAAGCGCGTTTTTACAAATCGAATGCGAATGGAAAAGCAGATTCTTTGGTGTACAATCAAACTAAAGGATTGATGCAATTTTACAAAGATCCAATTCTATTTTCTGGCGATAATCAAGTGACTGGCGATTATATCGAAGCGTATACAAATGCGAAAACAGAAAAATTAGACTCGATGAAAGTGTTCAATAATGCTTTTGTGATTGCTAAAGTGGATTCGCTTGTGGAAAATGAATATCATCAAATTAAAGGAAAATATTTGACTGTTCTTTTTCAGGACGATAAAATTGATTTTATAAATGTAGAAGAAAATGCTGTCGCGTTGACGTACATGGATGATACGGATCAAAAAACGAAAGTGAAAGAACGTTATGGAGTTAATATTTCGTATTGTGGAATTATAGAAGTTGATGTTGTAGGAAAAGATGTTGAATTGGTTGCATGTCGTATAAAATCGGACGGAAAAATGTATCCATTGTCAAAATTTCCAGAAGAAATGCGTTATTTGCCCGATTTTAAATGGCGAATTTCTGAACGATTAAACACTTGGCGAGATATTTTTATCGATTCGAAATAATCTTTTCATAAATTAATCGTTTAATTTCTAAAACTATAAATGAAAACTACATCTATCATATTATCTATTCTGCTATTGTCTAGTTGTTATACATACAAAGCTTTTGATCCTGAGGAGTATGCATTGGAAATGTCTAAAGGTAATAATCAAAATCAAACGACTAACTCTAATGAAAGAAGTCGTTCTAGAGCTGATATTGCTGAATTGAGAAGAGAACGCAAAAGTCCGAATGAAAATGCAATTAGTTCATCTCTTTCAGAAAGTCAAGAAGAATTAGCTGCATTAAAAGCAAAGAAACAAGAGAATAAAGAAGAGAAAGTAGCGATAGATCCTTCTACAATTAAAATTTCGGATGTTATCAAACCCGATCAATTTTATAAAGTAGATGCACAAGGAAAAGAATATACAATAGAGGCGAAGCAATGGAAAGCTGATACTTTATATGCTGTTGTAAAAGGAACAGAAAAAGAATTGAAGTTTCATAAAAATGATATTTCATCGTTCAAAATAAGAAAATTTTCGAAAGGTAAATCAGATGCTCTTACTGTTGCAGCTTATGCAATGGGCGGTGCAGCTGTACTTTTTTTATTAAAATAAAATGGGAACATTAAAAGAAGGATTTTTCAAATATCAGGCGCAAACAACAAATTTTGCATCTGGTTTTGAAGTCGATTACGCAAAGGGCTCTTATATCTATGGAAAGGATGGAAGAGCCTATCTTGATTTTGTGGCTGGCGTTTCGGTGAATACACTTGGACATAGCCATCCGCGCATCAATCAAGCGATTATAGATCAGGTAAACAAATATATGCATGTCGCTGTTTATGGTGAATATGCGCAAGAAAAACCAGTTGAATTATGTAAGCGATTGGTTGATTTAACACCAGAAGGATTGGATCAAGTTTATTTGGTGAATTCTGGGACAGAAGCGATTGAAGCTTCGCTTAAATTAGCGAAACGTTTTACAGGTCGTCGTCAATTGATTTCTTTTCGTAATGCCTATCATGGGAATACACATGGTTCATTAAGTGTTTCGGGTGATGAACGTAAGAAAGCTGCTTTCCGACCATTGTTACCAGAAGTTTATTTCATCGATTTTAATAACGAAGAAGATTTACAAAAAATTACCAAAGAAACGGCTGGTGTTATTGTAGAAAGTATTCGTGGTGCTTCTGGTTTTAGATTACCAGAAAATGATTTCTTTATCAAGTTGAAAAAGCGTTGCGAAGAAGTTGGTGCATTATTGATTATGGACGAAATTCAGCCAGGATTTGGACGTACAGGGAAATTGTTTGGTTTCGAGCATTTTGGTGTTGTGCCAGATATTGTGGCAATGGGAAAAGGTATGGCAAGTGGTTTACCTGTTGGTGCGTTTATGACTTCTGATAAAATTATGAGTTCTCTTAAGCAAAATCCTCAATTGGGACATATTACGACTTTCGGAGGAAATCCTGTGATTGCAGCTGCAGCTTTAGAATTACTAAATGTTATAGAAGAAGAGAAATTAATGGATGATATTGATCGTAAAGAACAATTATTCAGAGAAAATCTTCAGCATCCAAAAATTAAGAAAATTCACGGAAAAGGTTTGATGTTAGCTCCTGAGTTATCATCGCCAGAATATACGTTGCGCGTTCAGCAAGAATGTATGAATAGAGGCTTGATTCTTTTCTTTTTAATGTATAGCATCGAGAATTTACGAATTACACCGCCAATTAATATTTCGGATGAAGATATTATAAAAGGTTGTGATATCTTAAAATCTGTATTAGACGATTTAGATTAAATTTTAATAAACAAAAAAGAGAATCATAATTGATTCTCTTTTTGTTTAACTCTTTCTTCCATACAACAATATTCTCTTAAAGGAATAAATTGCAGGAAAAGTCTTATAATATTTCTTAATTCTCGTTTTAAATTCTGTCGTAAATAATTCTTGATGTTTAGTCGTTAAACGCTCCATATAAGGAATCAAAGCAGAACCAGAAATGAAATTATAAAATTCTGTTTCGTCATTTCCGTAAATTGGATAAACTTTCATGTTTATGTTCAAATCCTTCAATCCATTATCAAATATGATTTTCGCATAATCATCTATCGTTAACAAAGGAGAATCTCGATGAAAATTATTCAAATAATCCGCAAAAGGTTTTTCTCGTGCTAAATCACTCAAAATAACATTCAATACATTATCTTTTTGACAAGGCATTTGCACTGCAAATTGTCCATTAACATTCAGTTTTGAGATTAATTTAGGAAACAATTCTTCATGATTATCCGACCATTGTAACGCTGCATTACTAAAAATTAAATCCCAAGTTGTATCTGAATTTGCAAAATTTTCAATCGTTTGTTGTTGAAATGTAAGATTGGCTAAATCAAATTCTTTTGACTTTTCGAGCATTTCCTTAGAAGAATCAATTCCTAAAAAATTAGCATGTTCAAATTTATTAGCGAGAATTGCTGTTTGTTCGCCAGTTCCACAACCTACATCTATGCAATTTTTCAAATTATTAGTAGAAATTAAATCCGCTAAATCATAAAAAGGTTGATAACGAATATTTTTGAATTGATTATATCTTTCGGGATTCCAAGGCATTTTATTGAGTTTTGAATGTGATTAAAGTTAATGAAATTTTATAATACTTAATCCACTGTGTATTTTGAATAAAAATTTGTCAGTTCGAGTGATTTGAAGAAATGAAATGAATAAAAATTCTAAAAGAATTTTACTCGAATTGACGGTTTAATTGCTAAAATTATCAAAATGCACAATAGGTAATATTATGATTAATGTAGTTTTTAACATATAATTATTCTAAAATGTCGTTTATTTGAATTTTGTAAGAATAAAGATGAGTCAAGAATTAGAAACTATTGCAGATTATTATAATAAAATTAGTTTAGAACAAGCCGAATTGATGAATTCTGCTAACTTTGAACACGATAAAGCGCATTTTAATATTTCTTTGCGTAAATATTGTAGTTTTAAAAGTCCATATAGTCGGCGAGATTATTACAAAATCAGTTTGTTGATTGGTGAAGGAATTTTTAAATATGGAAATAATGAAAGATATATTTCTAAACCGGTTTTATTTCTTCCATCTCCGCATATTTCTTATACTTGGGAATGTAAATCGAGTTTGCAAGAAGGTTATTTTTGTTTATTCAATCAACAATTTTTTTCTGAAAATAAAGAGTTTGATGTCTTCAAAAAAACATCTTTGTTTAAAGATTGGAGTTCTCCTTTTATTGAGATTTCTGATGAACAATTGCCTTTGATTTTGTCTTATTTTCAGGAAATGTATCGTCTTAATCAATCCAATTATCAATTGAGATATTTTAGTATTCGTAATCATTTATCTGCTATTTTTCATTATGTTTTAGAACAAAAAGTTGATGAAATACATGCGGTTGAATTGCCATCAAATGTGAGATTGTATAAGAAGTTTGATGAATTATTAAATAAACAATTTCCACTAGATTCACCTGCTCATCCACTTATTTTGAAAACACCCGCTGATTTTGCAACGAAATTAAATATTCATGTAAATCATCTCAACTCATCTGTGAAATCTGTAACAAAACAAACAACGACACAAATTATTAAACAGAAAATAGTTGAAGAAGCTAAAAACCTGTTGTTGTATACTGATTGGGATATTGCGCAAGTTGGTTATACATTAGGTTTTGAGGAACCTGCTCATTTTAATAATTTTTTTAAAAAACATACTTTAACTTCTCCATTAAAATTTAAACAAGAAAATTAATTTATTTGATTTTTGTAATTTTTTATTTGTCTTTTTTAATTCCTCAATTTCACATTCATTTTACTTTTGCATAGTAAAAAATGATTTATGTTGAGAGAAGCATCAGAAAAAAGGAAAAAAATTATAAGTATACTTGGTTTCTTTTCGATTCCAATTTCGGGATTTGTAACAGATATCTATTTGCCGTCATTTCCGTCGATGGCAAAATCGTTGATAGTTCCAGAAAGTAGTATTCAATTAACTCTGACTTGTTTTTTATTGAGTTATGGTTTATCTCAATTGTTTATTGGAAGTATTTTGGATGCAATTGGACGATATTATCCAAAAATTGTAGCATTATTTGTCGTATTAATCACAAGTTTAGTTATCGCGAGTACAGATAGCATTTTGTTGATTTGTTTTCTTCGAATTATTCAAGGAATTTCAGTTGCGATTATTGTTATTGCAACTCGAGCACTTTTTATTGATATTCATACACCAGAAAAGGCGAAACATTATTTAGGTTATTTCACGATTGTTTGGTCATGCGGACCTATTTTGGCTCCATTTTTAGGTGGATATTTAGAAAAGTTGTTCAATTGGCATGCGAATTTTTATTTTTTAGCTATTTACGCTGCTTTAATTTTAATTTTTGAATTGATTTTTAGTGGGGAAAGTATTGTTGAAAAGACTAAATTGAATTTGAAAAACGTTATTGATACTTATAGAATGATGCTTAGCAATCAATTATTTATAGTTGGAATTATGATACAGGCTGTTGCTTATTCTATTGTAATGATTTTCAATATTATTGGTCCGTTTTTAATTGAAAATACCTATCATTTTAATTCTGTAGTGATTGGTTATTCAACTTTAATTTTAGGTTTTTCGTGGATGATTGGCGGATTTGTAGGAAAGAAAAGAATGCATCTTGACTTTAAAGAAAGTATAGCTTTACCTATTATTGTACAATTAGTTTTGATTTCTCTTTTGATTATCGCAGGTTTCTTTGTTCAAAATCTATTTGTTTTATTATTCTTTGCGTTTTTCATTCATATTTGTTCGGGAATTTTATTCACATCATTCTTTACTTCAAATATGATGGCTTTTCCTAAAAATGCTGGTGTTGCTGGTGGTTTGATGGGAGGAATGACGTATATTATTACTTCGCTTACAAGTTTTATTATCTCAAGTACTGGTAAAGTTGATACTCAAAATGGGTTAGCAATCCGATACTTTATTTTTTCATTTCTATTATCTGTAATTATTTACGTTATGTATAGAATGAAGAAATCTACACGAAAAAAAGCTATAATCGTATAATTAAATCCGAGCGAATGCTCGGATTTTTAACATATTATTTTCTTTAAATACTCTTTTAAATCTTAAAACCAAATTCTTAAGGTTTATTAAACGTTTAAATTTCTTGTAACTATTACCTTTTTTATGACTTTTAGTTAAAGCTTTCTTAATTATTAAGTAACACCATATTGTGAGGTAAAAAATAATTTTGGGTTTCAAATAAAACATATACATGAAACTTAATTTATTTCAACTATCAGCAGTTGTTTTTGTGATGGGAGCAACTACTGCAGTTTATGCACAGGGAGATTTAGCAGGTATATCGGGAAAAATTACTGATGCTAATGGTTCGGATTTGCACAATGTAACCATTGTTGTGAAAAATGAATCGACAGGATTTACAGCTTCTACGAAAACGAATGAAAAAGGAGAGTATAACTTAAAGCAGTTGCCATTAGGTTCTCCTTATACAGTTACTATTATTTCGGAAGAACATGGTGAGGAGATCTTAGAAGGATATAGTTTGAATCAAGGAGATTTAATTTGGGTTCCGTTCAAATTTACAAATGGAACGACTGAATTGAATGAAGTGATGGTAAGTGGGCAAACTTTAAAAAGTTCTATTAAACAAGTTGGTGCGTCTACTTCTGTATCGGCAAAAGATTTACAAACTTTACCTGTAAATGGACGAAATTTCACTTCTTTAATAGATTTATCTCCGTTGAGCAATGGAACAAGTATTGGTGGTCAATTATCTTCGTCTGTTGATTATACGATAGATGGAATGTCTAATAGAGGTACTATTGCAGGAGGTTCTACTTCGTCTTCTTATTCTATTTCGATGGAAGCGATTCGTGAGTTTAAAGTGGTAACAAATGAATATGATGTAACAAACGGGCGTGCTGGTGGTGGAACAATTAGTACTGTTACAAAGTCTGGGACGAATAAAATGCAAGGAAGTGCATTTTTGTATGGTCGTACAGATTGGCTTTCGAGTCCGTATGATATTCGTGGAAATAAACGAGATAATGAGTTCTCTACTTATCAATATGGTTTTTCTTTGGGAGGACCAATTAAGAAAGATAAAGCGCACTTTTTTGTTGCTTGGGATCGACAAGTTGATAAACGTCCATTATTCATTGCAAATATTAATAATGAAAGTGACGAAGCTTTATTTAATGTAACACAATCTACTTTAGATCAATTTTTGAGTATTGCGCGTGAAAAATATGGCGTTTCAAATAATCCTCAATTTGGATCATTTAACAAGAATAAAGATACAAATGCTGCATTTTTACGTTTAGATTGGCAGATTAATGCAAGAAATTTATTAACGCTTCGTAATAATTTTGTACACGAAAAAGATTTATTATCAGAAGGTGATAATACAAGAATCAATATGTACGAATCGTATATTGATCGTAAGAAAACTGATAATAGTTTGATGTTATCGTTGAGAACTGATATTAATGATGATATTACAAATGAATTAAAAGTTCAGTATTTTTTAGAGAACCAATCTGTATTAGCATCAAAGGAATTACCAACTGCATCTATTCCGCGTGCGATTGTAGAAGGAATTAGTTCTACGATTAATGGTAAAAATCAGTTTACAAATATTCAGTTAGGTGGACAACGCTTTTCTCCAGAATGGTTTAAAGGAGATGTTGTGCAATTGGTGAATAATATTTATATCAACCGAAATAATATCAAATATACTTTTGGTGGAGATTTCTCGTATTACAGAATGGTAAATGTGTATGGTAGTGAAATGAACGGACGTTTTTATTTTACTGGTATGGACAATTTTAAGAACATGACACCTTATCGTTATGCAAGAGAGATTAGATTGACGGATGATCCTTCTACAGTTATTAATCAACTAAGTTCTGCGGTTTATGGACAAATGGAAACAGAGCTTTCTCCTGGTTTAGACTTAATGGCTGGTTTGCGTGTAGAGAATATGCAATACTTGAATGGTGCAAACTACAATGAAATTGCTGATAAACAATTGGGTGTTAGAACTGATAATAAGATTAATACGTGGCAAATTCAACCTCGTTTTCAATTGACTTGGGATGTTAATCAAAATAGAAAAGATTTCGTAAAATTTGGTGGAGGTATTTTTGGTTCTTCACTTAATCCTTATTCTATGATTAATAATATGTTGTTTGATGGAACAAAGGTTGCTGCGGTAGATATTGAAGGTGCTTTAGTGCCAACGCCAGATTTTATTGGTTATAGACAAAATCCTGATACTGCTCCAGGAAAAGATTTGTTCAATAATCCTAATATTGAAAAATTAATCACAATAAATGCGAATAGTAAAGATGCGAAAGTGCCAACGGTGTATAAGTTAAATGCTTCTTATAACCATTTTTTTAGTGATCGTTTGCGTGTAGGAATTAGTGCTTATGCTAACTGGGCGCGTAACAACTATATGTATGTGGATCGTAATATGGTTGATGAACCATTTTTTAGAATTGCAGAAGAGGCGAATCGTGGTGTTTATGTGCCAGCGTCAACAATAAACCCTACAAATGGAGCTGCCAATTGGGTAAATGGACGTAAAACGAAAGACTTGGGTCGTGTTTTAGAATTAATTAGTGATGGTAAAAAAGATCAATATGCATTTGTGTTAGATGGTATGTATCGTTATTTCAAGGATGGACAGATTTCTGTTTCATATACTTGGAATGATTCGAAAGATAATACTTCTTATAATGGTAATGTTGCGAATACAGCGACGTTGAGTTTGATGGTTGCTGAAGATCCTCGAAATTTAAGTAAAATGAATTATTCTGATACACATTTCCGTCATAAACTGGTTGTGTATGGACAATCACCAACTTTTTGGGGAATGACTGCTGGTATTCGTTTTAGTGGAATAGGAGGAACTCGTTATTCGTTGGCAGTGAATGGTAACATGAATGGAGATTTTGTGAATTCGAATGATTTGGCTTATATCTATGATCCAAATAGTGCATCAACACCAGATTATTTAAAGAAAGGAATTCAGGCAATTTTAGATAATCCAGAAGTAGAAAAACATACAAAAGATTATATCCGCAAAAGTTTTGGAAAAATAGCAGAAAGAAATGGAGGTATTAATGGGTTTGCTGGAACGTTTGATTTGCGTTTAACAAAGAAGTTCAATATTGTTGAGAAGCATAAATTTGAAGTTGGTTTTGATATTTTCAATGTAGCGAATTTATTGAGTAAAGATTGGGGTGTTGGTCCTCGTATTGGAAAGCAAAATATTTATTCAATTAAAAGTTTTGATGCGACAGAGAAGCATTTTGTATATAATGTAAATACTAATACAGGAAAAACAAGTTATGCGTTTAGTCCTTATCAAATTCAGATAGGATTTAGATATAGTTTTTAATTATCATTTTTATGAAAAGAATAATTAGTTTATTGAGTGTTTTAGCCACAGTTGCTGTGGCTAATGCTCAGTTGCATACGGTTGATATTAAGAATTTTGATGAGTTGAAATCATATTTTGAACAAGATCAAAATAAACCTATTATAATTTCGGGGCATAGAGGAGGAATGATGCCTGGTTATCCAGAAAATAGTATTGAGGCTTTTGAGAAAACCTTGTCTATTATGCCTTCTTTTTTTGAGATAGATCCTCAACTTACAAAAGATTCTGTTCTTATTTTGATGCACGATGATACCTTGAATCGTACGACAAATATGCAAGGAAAGGTAAAAGATTATACCTATGCTGAAATAAAACATGCGAAATTAAAAGATAGGGAAGGAAAGTTGACTGATTTTAAAATTCCGACACTAAAAGAAGCTTTGGATTGGAGTCAAGGAAAAACTATTTTTCAATTGGATAATAAAGGTGTTCCGTATGCAACTTATGTGAAATTTCTGAAAGAAAATCCTTATCCTAATGTAGTTTTAGGTTTGCGAAAAGATGATGAGGTTGCTTATTATGCAAAACATCTTGAGTATGTAATGTTTATGAAACCTTTTCATTCGATGAAAGATGTTGAAAGTTTTGAGAAACTAAATGTTTCGTATGATAGAATGATTGCTTGGATTGGTTTGGAAGTGAAAGAAGAACAAAAAGAAATGATAGCTTATTTGCGTAAAAAAGGTGTTATGGTGATGATTGCCATTGCGCCTTCTACGGATAAATTGCCAACCGATATAGAAAGGGCAAGGGGTTATATTCAGCATTTAATTTCTCGACCAGATATTATTGAAACAGATTATCCTTCGCAATTCATTAACTACAAGTAATTTTATTAAAATATTTAGCAGAATACATCCTATTTGTTTCGAATAGGATTTTTTTTTGGTTAACTAAATTTATTTCAGTTGTGCATTTTTCATGTAAAAAGATTCTTTTCATTTTGTGATTTTAGAGTCTTGGATGATTACAGCCTTATTATCTTCTTGAGAGGCTATTTTCTTCATTTATACAACAAGCTTTGTGAGTTAAATGCTTAATATATGGTATTATATTTTATTTATTTGTAAATTAGTCATTATTAAATAATTACCAATGTGTATTGTTTTTATAAAAGCTGTAGTATGAAGGAAACAGAATTTACATTTTTGGAACTTCAGCAAATCTATGCGGAGTTTGTAGAACGTTATAGTACAAAGGATTTTAAATTGACTAAAGATGAGTTGATGACGGATCAAGAGGTTGCTGAATTGTTTGGTATATCTGAAAAGACTCTGGATAGGTGTCGCAAAAAAGGTGAGATTAAGTTTTTTAGATTAGGTTCTAAGAACTACTATTTGAGGAGTTTATTGTTTTTGGATATTTTGAAGAGGTATAATGATTGACAATTTTATGTGGGTCATTTAACTTTAATATTCCTAAGGCTAAATATGATTAGATTATTTTAGCCTTAGGAATATGTTTTTAAGTACTAATGGCACCTAAATAAACTGAGTTTGACACTTGGTCTTCTGTTTGTGAACGGAAGGCAATCCAAAAGTGTAGGGTTTTACCTATTTGAAAGTTGGATAGGCTTAAAGTGTAAGTTTCGTTCATTCGTTCTGTTGCATTTTCAATAAAAAATGTATTGTTTTCGTTTTCTACTGCTACTAATATTTGCAACATATCTGTAGCTGTGTCTGATGTGGGTGAAGCATTGTTCTGCCAGTTTATCTCGACCATTGCGGCTGATACTAAAGTAATAGATAATGGAATGGCGGCTAATAATGCACCTTTGGAGAAACAAATATTTTGGTAATTTGGTGTTATAGTGGCTGTTGAATAGTCTATTACAAGGTTTGTTGTGATGTTGGTAAACGCTTGATTGTAAGAAGATCGCATGCCTGTACGATAACCATAGTGTTTGCAAGCATAGGCTCTGTATGAGGTCATAAAGTCTATGGCAAGTTTCATTCTTTGCTGAACGAGTAATTGTTTTTCTGATGGTGCTTTGGTTCTTTTTTTAGGTCTGATTCTTGAAATCTCGTGACCATTTACATTTGCTACAACTATACGCCCTGTGCGTCCTGAAGAGCCTGCTAAAAGTGAATCATAAATTTTTCCCATTGTTTTATTTTTTTAGGGGTTATTATGCTAAAGTTCAGCAATATATATTGACAAAAATTCTATTTTCTTAAAATTTCTCTAATTGTCAGGTTTTTTCCTTATTTTTCTTTCTTTTTCCTTGGTTATCTGTTTTTGTCTTTTCTATTAATTGATTATCAATTGATTATAAGTTATGTACTGTTTTTATGTGTTTGTTTTTTCGATGATTCTTCGATAGTTCTTCGATGGTTTTATATCTATTCTATATTTGTTCTTCGATGTTTGTTCGATGTTTGTTCGATGAAGTGGAGTAGAAGTTTTTATGTAGAAAATATGTAGAAAATTTTCATAAAGTTTGTTTTGATTGGCTTTGTTTACAAAAAAATATAAGTGCAAATGATGTTATATTGACAAAAAAGGTGCTGCTATATAACTAAAAAATCCGAGCTATGAGCTCGGATTTTTTATGTGTGAATGTATAATTATTTTGCTTGTTTATCAATTTCGTTTTGAATTATTTGCCAATCATAGATTTGGAATGTTTTTCCATTGCTCATAGCAACAAAGAAACCTTTTGGGAATTTAGTTCCAAAATTGAAGTTTATAGCATCAGCTCCGTCACATTCGATAGTAGAAACTGGGATTTTAGCAATCAATTTGTGTTCATTCGGATTTGAAGCTTCACCTTGTCGTTTGTATACATTAAAATAATTTGCTTGTTGATCCGAAATTAAGATATAGCCATCTGTTGCATTGGTTTTATAAATTGCAATTCCTTCGTGGTCGCGTTTAAAATCTTTTTGCCCAAAAAATGCAATTTCTTCGTTTCCTTTTTCTGGATCAGCATAATATTTTCTAATTCCTGCTGTTTCGTCAGCATAATAAATAAAGCCTAATTCTTCGTCAACTGCAATGGCTTCAATCTCTTTATTACCCGAATAATTTCCAAATTTGCGTACTAAAGTTGCTTCTATTTTTCCGTTCTTGTTTTCTAATGCATATTGATGTAGGTATTCGCCACTTACACCGTCTTTACGACCAACGATTGCATAAAACTTGTTGTTTTTGCTTTTGTAGAGCGCAATTCCCATTGGGTCTCGTAATGTTTCGTCTTTGAAAACTTCGACTCCGCCATCGTCAATCAATTTAAAATCTGGAAGCGAAACAATTCTAATTTTATTGTTTGCACGTTCGGTAAGTACTGCAATGTCTACGTTTTTTCCATTCAGAGGAAAACCGTACATAACATCTACATTATTTGGACGATTAAGTGGAACGATTTGGTTTACGATTTTACCATTCAAATCATAGGCATATAAACCGCCCGTTTCTTCTTGTTTGTCTGTTCCAATAATAAGTGATTTTTCAGGATTCTGATAATTGATCCAAATTGCAGGATCATCAGTGTCATTTGGTGTTTGCTCTGTTGTAACAGTTGGTTTTACTGCATTTGTAGGAACTGGAGCCAGTTTAGAGGATTCACAAGAAAATAGAATAGTGAAGAGTGATAATGTGATGAATATTTTTTTCATAATTGTTTAGAAATCAAATTTTAGACCTAAAGTAAAACGTGGTTGATAATATTCGAGTTGCATTGTTTGACTCGAAACTCCTTGGTAGTAACGTAAAGGTTGATTTGTTAAATTGTTTGCTTCAGCAAAAATTCGTAATTGCTTCGAGAATTTATACGACGCATTTGCATCTAAAAATAATTGTTTGTCATAGTAACTATCCTCGAAAGCATTTCCACCAATCTCGTCTAAATAAGCGGCAGTATAATTAACCGAAACACGTGCAGAAAACTTTTTGTTCTCGAATGCTAACGAACCATTGAACATGTGTGGAGCTGTTTTAGGTAAATCAAGATCTTTTCTCAAATCACCATCTTCATTGGTAATTCCTTTCGCTTTTGAATCGGTGTATGTATAGTTAAGATAAATTCCCAAATGTTTGAAAAATTCGCCTGGAATAAAATCTAATTGACGCTGAAATGCTACCTCAAATCCGAAAACATTCACGTGATCTCCATTTCTAGCTTGTGTCATTTTCCAATTTTCTCCAGCAGGAACTGGGTTTGCTATGTCAGGAAAAAGCGTTTGGAAATCATTTGTTGTAAATGTATTGTTTTTGTAGGTATAGATGAAATCGTTTAATTTTTTGTAGAAAAATCCTCCCGAAACAATTCCGATATTTTCGAAATAGTTTTCAACCATCAAATCATAATTCATGGCATAGGTCGCTTTCAGATTTGGGTTACCTGCAAAAAGCTCTGCATCTTCTTTCAAAACACTTACAAAAGGCGCTAAACTGTAATAATTTGGTCGTGCAATACTTGTTGTGAAAGCTGCTCTCAGAATAAAATCATTTGTAAATTTATGTTTCAAAGAAAGACTTGGTAAAACATTGGTATAATCGTTTTTGTGCTTGATTTCTCCAATTAAATCTTCTTCATCTTGTACATAATTCCCTGTATAATCTATCGAAGTATTTTCGATACGAACACCAACTATTAAAGATGTTTTAGATGATAAATCTTGATCCCAACGAATATATCCTGCCGAAATATATTCTTTCGCTTTATAGTTAGAGGCTAGATATTTAGAAGGCTCTAAGTTAGATTTGAATAGATTTGTATTGTTTAAATCTAAATTTCCTAATTGATGATTTGAATAGAAATATCCAGCTTGATATTTTTTACCAGCATTGAAACGATTGCTTGACCAATTTACAGGATTTTGAGTACTCAAATTTCCCATTCCATCTATGCTTTCGTACGAATAGAAAATATTTTCGCGCACTTTGTCTTTCAATCGAAGGCGACCACCAAAACGTAAACGTCCTTTCTGATTTGGGATAACACTTAAGGGAACTCTGAAATTAAGCTTTGCACCAAATTCTGTTTCATCTGTATAATTGTGCTGTTCTGATAACGAACTAACTTTGAATTTGGTCAAATCTTCTGCAGAAGTTGTTGTTACATTTGGATATTTTGCATCAGATAAATCTTCATTAAACGTAACACCTTTTGCACGATAATCAATGTAGCGCTCATTTGGTCTGTCTTCGCTCGCTTTTGAGTAAGAAACAGCCCAATCCATATCGATTTTTGGTGATAATAAATGCTCTCCTCGTAACGAAACATTGTAAACACGTTGATCTTCTAAACGCGTATTTTTATTGCGGTTATTATCAATTCCACCTTTTGTTTGGCGACGTATATTTCCTTTGTAAGTTCCTGTTTTTTCATCAAATTATAAATCGCGATAAGTTACTCTATAACGATTTTCTCGGTCGTCACGCCAATTGTAAATAGCAGAAAGATCAATTCTATTGTTTTCATTAAACTTATAATCTGCCGAAAAAGACGCACTTCTTCTTACGCGTTGAATGTCATATTTACGAATCTGAAATTGTGACAAATAGGTTTTATTTTCATCTTTGTCCCAAACTGCTTCGATATTATCCGAACCAAAATTTTGAACCTGATAACTTCCTGAAACAACCACACCTAATTTCTTGTCAAAGAATCTATTTCCATATAAAAAAGCTGAATTGTACAAGCCTTTTTCGCGAATTGGTGCATAACCACCAGAAGCCGTTATAGAAATACGCTCTTTGTTTGGAACAGCACGCGTAATCAAATTTACAGCTCCACCAATTGCGTCTGCATCCATATCTGGTGTCAAAGTTTTGTTCACTTCGATAGATGAAATCATTTCCGCAGGAATCAAATCCATTTGTACATTTCGGTTATCACCTTCGGCAGATGGAATACGATCTCCATTTAACATGACCGAATTTAATTCAGGCGATAAACCTCTAATGATAATGTTTCTGGCTTCACCTTGATCGTTTTGCATTGTAACTCCAGTCACACGTTTTAACGCATCTCCGATGTTAGAATCTGGAAAACGACCAACTTGATCTGAAGAAATAATATTGGTAATATTTCCGTTATTTTTTTGTTGATTCAATGCTTTTGCTTGCCCTTTTAAATAATCTCCAACTATAACAACTTCATTTAGTTCATTGTAACCTGCGTTTAGAGAAAAATCAATAACGGCTGTTTTATTTTCGGTAACTTCTATTTGTTTTGAAATGGTTTCGTATCCCAAATAATCAATATAAATGGTATAAATACCAGGCGTAAGATTTAGAAATTGATAATTACCATTTTGGTCAGATACAGTATATTTATTGGAATTCTCGATGCGAATTGTAGCTCCTGGTAACGAAAATTGATCGTTAGAATCTACAACTTTTCCTGAGATAACACCGCTTTGAGCCAAAACGAATGGACCTAGAATGAATAAGGAGAGTTTTAAAAGATGTTTCATTAGAAATTAAATTTCGTCAAAAATACACTTGCTATATATCTTAATTGTTAAATATTTATTAAGAAATATTTAACAATTATAAAATTACTTCAATGATTAGTATGTAATTTGATATTTAATCTAGCTTTTTACTAATTTTAGATGCGTAGTAATTGTTACTTTTGCATGAAATAAAACTTCTGATGTCGATTGCTGAATATTTAAAATTCAATCAAAAAATAAATTATAAAAACGAAATATTAGCCGGCTTAACTGTTGCTATGACAATGATTCCTGAATCGCTTTCGTTTGCAATTTTAGCTGGTTTATCACCTTTAATAGGTTTATATGGTGCATTTATCATGGGAATTGTAACGGCGGTTTTTGGAGGAAGACCAGCGATGGTTGCGGGTGGAGCAGGTGCTACCGTTATCACTTTAATCGCGTTGAATGCTACGTATGGTGAGCAATATATTTTTGCTGCGGTTGCTTTAGCAGGAGTTTTCCAGATAGTAGTTGGTGTTTTCAAATTAGGAAGATTTGTTCGTTTAATTCCTCAACCTGTTATGTATGGCTTTCTAAATGGTTTGGCGGTTGTTATTTTTATGTCACAAATAGAACAATTCAAATCAACTACGAATGGAATAACGAGTTGGTTGAGTGGTACACCTTTTTATACGATGGCTGGATTGACGCTAATTACAGTTCTGATAGTTTATTTCTTTCCGAAATTAACGAAAATTATTCCAGCTTCTTTGGTTGCAATTCTTGTGACTTTTCTATTGGTAATTGGATTTCATATTGATACAAAGACTGTTGGTGATATTGCGAGTATCAAAGGAGAATTGCCAAGTTTTCATATTCCGAGTGTTCCGTTTACGTTAGAAACCTTGAAAATTATTTTGCCTTATTCGATTATTATGGGTTCGGTTGGGTTAATTGAAACTTTGCTAACGCTTACTTTGGTGGATGAGGTGACTGAAACGAAAGGTTCGTCGAATAAAGAATGTTTGGCGCAAGGTGCTGCAAATATTACAAATGGTTTTTTCGGTGGAATGGGAGGTTGTGCAATGATTGCTCAGACATTTGTTAATTTAGATGCAGGTTCTCGTTCTAGATTAGGACCAGCAATTGGTGCAATTACAATCTTGATTATTATTCTAATTGGTGCTCCAGTGATTGAGAAAATTCCGATGGCAGCACTTGTTGGTGTAATGATGATGGTTGCGATTTCGACTTTTAAATGGGGATTTTTTAAATTGATAACTAAAATGCCAAAATCGGATGTGTTTGTAAGTATTTTGGTGGCGATTATCACGATTGTGTTACATAACCTTGCTTTGGCTGTTTTTGTAGGTGTTATTGTTTCGGCTTTGGTTTTTGCTTGGGATAATGCTAAACGTATTCGAGCACGTAAATTTGTTGATGAAAATGGACGAAAAATATATGAGATTTATGGACCACTTTTCTTTGGTTCGACTTCTACTTTTTTAGAGAAATTTGAAATTAATTCTGATCCAAGAATAATTGTTATAGATTTGAAAGAGAGTAGAATAGTTGATATGAGTGCAATTGAATCTTTACATATTATTACATCTAAATATGCACAACAAGATAAAATTGTAATTTTGCGACATTTGAGTAAAGATTCTATTCGATTATTAGAAAATGCAAAAAGCGTTATTGAGGTAAATATCGAAGAAGATCCAACTTATAATGTGATGCCGAAATAAAAAAGTCAGCTTTTTAGAAGCTGACTTTTTTTATAAATATCGTTCATTAATTACATTCATATGATGGATGGAATGACCAGCCATTACATAACCGATTTTCTCAACAGAATACTCTCGATTACCAACTTTTCCTATTTTGTTTAAAGTTTGATCATTAAAAGATTCAAACTGAAAGTAAGTTGCTTTCATCAAATTAGTCCATTCTTTTATTAATTCTTCAGGCTTTCTTTCATTTGCATTCGAAGTCAATACATAGGCGTTTTCATCGAAGAAATTTAATGTTTGTGAATCTTCTCTCGCAATATGTTGCGCACGATAAGAAAAAATACGTTCGCAATCTATACAATGTTGTATCATTTCTTTGATCGTCCATTTACCTTCTGCATATGCATAATCCCATTTATCTAATTCTGTTACAATTATTAATGTTTTCTTGATGTCAGCAATACGTGTCTGTAAAGCATCTACAACTTCTATTCCATCGTAAATAGAAGTATAATTGTCGTGGTTTATTGTATTCATTTTTCAGTAATTTTTTACAATTTAAGGATAATTTGATGGAGTTATTTTAAGTATTTGTTAAAAATAAACCTTCATTTTTTTGAATTCATTTTTGATTTTAATAAAAAAATACGATTCTTTTAGAAATCATAAATCTTGTATTTGATAAATTTATTTTCCTGAAAATCGTTGTTAAGTTTGAGTTGGAAAGTAATTTTAAAAACATAGAATATAAGCGCATGATTTCTAACTTATCATACTCAAGTGGTGCATCACAATATCCTCTTTTAGGAGAAACAATTGGCGAAAATTTACGAAATACAGTTGCAAAATATCCGCAACAAGAGGCTTTGGTTTGCGTAGATCAAAATTATAGAGCGACGTATACAGAATTTTATTCACAAACCGAACAAATAGCAAAATCATTGATTGCAATTGGTTTGCAAAAAGGAGATCGCGTAGGTATTTGGGCGCCAAATCGTGCGGAATGGACATTGTTACAATATGCAACGGCCCGTGTGGGAATGATTTTGGTTAATTTGAATCCTGCTTATCGTGAAAATGAACTCGAATTTGTATTAAATCAAGCTGAAATTTCTGCAGTTTTTGCTTCTTTAAGCTTCAAAACAAGTGAGTATAAAGTGATGTTGAATAATGTAAAAGAGAATGCGAAATTACTAAAACATATCATTATTTTTGAAGAAAATTGGGATGATTTTTTGATTAAAGGAGAAGAAATTTCGACTTCAGAAGTGCATCAAATAGAGCAATCTGTTCAGTTTGATGATGCTGTAAATATTCAATATACATCTGGAACAACAGGCTTTCCAAAAGGAGTAACTTTAACGCATCATAATTTATTGAACAATGGTTTTTTTATTGGTGTTCGATTAAATTATACGCATCGTGATCGTGTTTGTATTCCTGTTCCATTTTATCATTGTTTCGGAATGGTAATTGGTAATATGGCGTGTACTTCGCATGGCGCTTGTATGGTAATTCCTTCGGATAGTTTTGATCCTGCAAAGACTTTAAATGCAGTCGAAATGGAAAAGTGTACATCACTTTATGGAGTTCCGACGATGTTTATTGCGGAATTAGAATTACCAAATTTTGATCGTTTCGATTTAACATCTTTGAGAACTGGTGTAATGGCTGGTTCGCCTTGTCCGATTGAAATTATGAAGAAAGTGCAAGCTAAAATGAATATGAAAGAAGTTTCGATTTGTTATGGGATGACAGAAACTTCGCCAGTTTCTACACAAACTATTATCGGAACACCTTTAGAAAAGCAAGTTTCGACGGTTGGAACAGTTCAAGATCATTTAGAAATTAAGATTATTGATCCGCAAACAGGAGATATTTTACCTCGTGGAATTGCTGGTGAATTTTGTACAAGAGGTTATTCCGTCATGCAAAAATATTGGAACAATCCGGAAGCAACTGCGCAAGTTATTGACGAAAATAATTGGTTGCATACTGGTGATTTAGCGACTATGGATGTTGATGGTTATATTAATATTACTGGACGAATTAAAGATATTATTATCAGAGGAGGAGAAAATATTTCACCAAAAGAGATTGAAGATTTTTTGTACGAACATGAATCAATTTCTGATGTTCAAATTATTGGCGTTCCAAGTATCAAATATGGAGAAGAAGTAATGGCTTGGGTGAAAGTGAAAGATGGTATTAGTGTAACAGAAGACGAATTGAAGGCTTATTGTTTATCCATTGCTCATTTCAAACGTCCTAAATATTGGAAGTTTGTACAAGAATTCCCTATGACTATCTCAGGGAAAATTCGAAAAATAGAAATGAGAGAAGTTTCTATAAAAGAATTAGGTTTAGAAAATGCACGAAAAGTGAAAACATCTTAAAAAAAGTATTAAAATCTATATCAAAAGTAGACTCAAAAATAATAATTTCAATTATCTTTGAGTCTATTTTAATTTTACAAAAATAAACGATCTAAACGATGTCAAATATCTTATTAATCGAAGATGAACAGGCAATTCGCAACGTTTTGAAAAGCATTTTAATGGACGAAAATCCAAAATGGAATGTGGATGAAGCTGAAAACGGAGCTATAGGGCTTGAAAAAATAAAAGAAAAAGAATACGACTTAATTATAAGTGATATAAAAATGCCGTTGAAAGATGGGATGGAAGTTTTATCGGAAGCGATGGAATACAATCCTGATTTAACAATGGTGATGATAACGGGGCACGGAGATGTTGATTTGGCTGTAGATGCGATCAAAAAAGGTGCGTACGATTTTATTTCAAAACCACCAGATCTTAATAAATTATTGACGACTGTTCGTAATGCTTTAGACCGTAAATCGTTGCTGTCTTCGAATAAAGAATTGAAGAAAGAAAATAAAGCTTTAAAGAAAAAAGTTGCTAAAAAATATGAAATGATTGGTGATGCTCCTGCAATTGCAGAAGTAAAACAAATTATAGATAAAGTGGCTGCTACAGACGCTCGTGTATTGATTCTTGGTCCAAATGGAACAGGTAAAGAGTTGGTTGCTCATCATTTACACGAGAAAAGTAATCGTAATGTAAAACCTTTGGTTGAAGTGAATTGTGCGGCAATTCCAGCTGAATTAATCGAAAGTGAATTGTTTGGTCATGTGAAAGGATCGTTTACTGGAGCTGTTAAAGACAAGCAAGGTAAGTTTGAATTGGCAAATGGAGGAACAATTTTTTTAGATGAAATAGGGGATATGAGTCTTTCTGCTCAAGCAAAAGTTTTGCGTGCGCTACAAGAAGGAAAAGTTTCGCCAGTTGGTTCTGAGAAAGAGATTAATGTAAATGTTCGTGTAATTGCTGCAACAAATAAAGACTTACGAAAAGAGATTGAGGAAGGTCGTTTTCGCGAGGATTTATACCATCGTTTAGCGGTAATTATCATTAATGTTCCAGCACTTAATGATCGTAAAGATGATATTCCTGCTTTGGTTGAACATTTTATTACTGATACAACAAGTCAAAAATCTTTTGATAATTCAGCGTATGATGCTTTGAAAGAATTAGATTGGTCAGGAAATATTCGTGAGTTAAGAAATGTTGTTGAACGTTTATTGATTTTGGGTGATGATCCAATTTCGAGAAAAGATGTTGAACAATTCGTGAAAAAATAATTCATCTCAGATGAAAAAGATTTTCTTTTTGCTATTTATCAGTCAACTCTTTTTATTTTCTTGTAAAAAGGACAATGTAGAAGTGGATAAAAGTTCAGATAGCTTATCGCATGAAGATGTATTGTCTTTAGAAAAAAATTCTGTTTTTACAAATGAAACGCTTGTTTATAAGGGTGTTTTTGAAGGAAAATATTTTGGGGATAAAATTGTTTTGAAATTAGCAGATGATAAATTTACTGCTGAATACAAAGGTCAATCTTATAACGGAGAATTATTCAAAAAAGATGATGGATCGTTGATGGAGATTGATTCAAAAAAGAAAAAATTACCTTTTCAATTTTTACGTTGGTCGGACAATTCGGAGATTATGATTCTCAATGAAGATGGAATGGCTGATGATAATGGTGAAAATTATTTAACAAGAATTTCAGACAAATGAAAATAAAATTTACATGGATTTTAAGTCTTATTGCAATTACTTTTTTAGTAAGTTGTAATTCTTCTTCAGCCAGTAAAAATGATGAATTAGGAAAACGTTTTTTCGAAAATTATTCATCTCGAAAAGATTACAAGAAAATGTTGTCTTTTTACAATGATAGTTTGGTATATGAAAATGTAGCACAATATTCGGGAGGTTCTACGGTAGACCCGCGTTATTTATTGAATGATATTATTCGTTGGAGTGATCAAACGATGCAATATGAAAATAATAAATTATTGAAAGTAAATGAATTATTTTCTAACGATTCGATGATTATTGCAAACGGAGAATTTTCGCCTTATACCTATAATGGAATGAAGTTTCCAGCGATGAAATTCACGACATATTTGTATTTAGATCAAAATTCGAAAATCAAAAAACAAGTTGATTGGTTTAATTATCCAATTGAGGATATTATAGAGTTGTATCAATTGCAACAAGGTCAAGACAAAATAAAACTAGATAAACAATAGTTTTTAGTAAATCCAGTTAGAGTTTTTTAACTGGATTTTTTTATTTTTAGATATGATAAGAATTGCCGTAGAAAATGATATTCCTGAACTGAAAAGAATGATGATAAAATTGTTACAACATCATCAAGAGTTTAATGCATTGTATCAAATAGATTTGACCTACAAACATGATATTGATGATTTTTTCAAGGGAATTTTACATCAACAGAATATAAAAATATTTGTAGCCGAAATAGAAAATCAGTTGACGGGATATATTATTTGTTCGAAACATCTTCGTCCGAAATATTTTGTGATTAAATCAAAAGGAAGAATAGATTCGTTGTATGTTGATGCAAATTATCGCAATCAAAACATCGCTTCTAAATTGGTTAAAGAAGCGATAAATTTCTTGAACGATCAAGCATATATTGAATTAGAATTTACAGCTGAAAATCAATTTGCAAAAGGTTTTTGGCTGAAAAATGGTTTTGAGATTTTGAATCATCAATGTATTTTGAAATTGAATTAATATCAAAAAAAAAGCTCCAAAATAGGAGCCTTTAATTTATTGTTCAGAATTGAAATAGACTTTATAATAATACATTTTCTTTTCTTCGTCAAAACCACGCTCCAAATATTCTTCAGCTGCATCAGGATTTGTCAAATCTAATTTGATGTTAATCTTTGTATCTAATTTAATTTCACTTTTAATTTTCTTAGATTCTTTCATCAAAGTTGGAACTGAAACTTCGAAAGCTTCCACAAATTCAACACGATTATTTTCGCTATAATCTTTCTTATATTCTTTGAATTCATCAATAATTTCGAAAGGTTTCAAAACTTGATCTTCAAAAATTTCATTCGTTACAACTTCATTCGAATTCAACACATTTATCGAATTTGAGATAAATTCTGCTTGTTGTTTTTTGTCTGTTTTATCCAAAAGAAAATCATTCGAGAAATCTGTAATCAACTCCATATATTTCTTCGTATGGTAATTGTTATCCTTAATCAAATCAATTTCCAAGAAATTTTTCTTCCAATATTCTGACTCCACATTTTTATCATCGATAGAGTAGACGCGGAAACCTTCGTCGCGATAAGCATCAAGAATAAGACAGGCTTTGTCGATTCCTTCTAGCTTATAACCTTTCCAAATGTTGTAATCTAAACCACGTGATTCGTCAAAACGCAAGAATTTCTTCTTATTCTCTAATTTATAAATTCCAATTCCACGGCAAGGAATTCCGTCGAACATCATATTTTCGAAAAGGGCAATAAAAACTTCACCACTTTTGATCTGCGGATGTAATGATTTCTCGTATAAATGACTTAAAACTTCTTGCGAAAAATCGATAAAATCTATTTCTTCATCAAACATTTGCTTGCATTGATTGTACAAAACATTAAATTCTAATTTTTCTGTATAATGCGTGAAACGATTAATTTCGAGTGTTTTTTTGAACGGACTTAATAAGAAAGGAACCAATTGTTCTTCCTTAGATTCATCGTATTCTAGTGTTTTATCGGCAAAAATGTTAGCTTCTTCTCGAACTTTATGTCCAACTTTTTGTAAACTAATAAAGGCGATGTAAGCATTTTTAACGTCAATCATTTTATATAATTTCTTAAAAACAAAAGTAATCAATTCAGAAATCAATACAAACGATGTCAAGAATAAAAATATTTAACAAAATTGTCAAACAAAATTGTTAATACAATTCATTGAATATTAATCACTTATAAATTATTTTGATGATTTATTGATTTTGTATGGTTAAAATTTATAATTATGGCACGGAAATAGTATTTAGAGAGATGTCTTAATTTATTAAAAAGTTGGATGATGAAAAAAATTAGATTTACACTTTTAGGAATAGCTTTTACAGCCATGTTAGCTGTTGGTGTAAATGCTCAAGATAGAGGTCAAAGAGGTGGTGAGAGAAGTTCTTCTTCAAGAGAAGCGACTTCAAGAAGTCAAGGGAATGGACGCTCTGAAATGGCTAGAACAGAAAATAGAACTAGTCGTATTCAAGGAAATAGAACAGAAAGAATAGATCGCGGAAATTCTACGAATGAATCTTGGAAAAACTCTACAAATAGAACAGAACGTGAAACGAGTACACGTATAGATAGAAATAATACTGCTATTGTAGGTAGCAGACCAAGTTCTAATAAAGATTGGAATAATAGTAGAAATAGCCAAGGAAATCAAGGCAATAGATCTGAGAGTTTAAAAAACAGAGATTTCTACAACAATCCAGTTCGTATAAATTCTAGCTCATACAACAGAGGAAACCGACCAGTTTCTAATGTGAATGTAAGAAACTATAACAAGTATTCGTATAACAGTTATAACTTCTACGGAAACAATGGTATTTACTATCGTCCTTATAACAATGGATATGTGAGATATATGCCATATGTAGGATTTAGAATTAATATTTTACCAGTAGGTTATGTAACAATTAATATTGGTAATAGAAATCCATATTATTTCTACGAAGGTGTTTATTACAGCCCAAATAGAAATTATTATGAAGTAGTTCAAGCTCCACTAGGTGCTATCGTATATGCGTTACCAGCAGGATATGAAAGAGTAGATTATGGAGGAGAATATCTGTATGAATTTGGAGGTGTTTTGTACCAAAAAATTTACAATAGAGGAACAAGAGCTTATCAAGTAGTAGGTTATTTAGATTAGTATAGGTTTTAGTAGTTAAGTAAAAGCCCAAACAGATTGTCTGTTTGGGCTTTTTATTTGTAGCGAAGAGCAGAATCGAACTGCCGACCTCAGGGTTATGAATCCTGCGCTCTAACCATCTGAGCTACCTCGCCTAAATTTTAATTTTTGCAAAGGTAATTTTTTTTTGATTTTATAACAAAACTTATTTTGATTTTCTTTGGTAGATACAATTCATTTTATATCTTGCGACTTCAATAAAATAGAATTATGCCAAAAAAGAAATATCAAGTAGAATTTTCAATCAAGTCTTCACCGTCTTTGCTATATAACTATATTTCAAACCCTTCTGGTTTATCAGAATGGTTTGCAGATAACGTAAATTCTCGTGGAGAAAAATATACTTTTATTTGGGATGGACACGAAGAATCTGCATTTTTGATGAAATCTAAGCAAGATGGATACGTGCGCTTTCAATGGGAATATGATGAAGATACAAAATATTTCTTCGAATTAACAATTGTAGAAGACGATTTAACGAACGATGTATCATTAGTTATTACAGATTTTGCTGATGAAGACGAAGTAGAAGAATCAAAACAATTGTGGGAAAGTCAAATTGAAGATCTAAAAAAAATCTTAGGATCTGTTTAAAATCTATTATTTTGAAAATTAACTTAGGTGGCGTTATTGTCGAAAAAGCAAATGCAGAAATAGGAATTCAGAACAGAGCTTTTCGTAATGGTGATGCTGTAAAAGAAATTTTGCGATTTGTAAATGGTGAAATTATTGATTGGGAAGATCATTATTTCAATTTAATGGCTTCTATGCGTATTTACCGCATGAATATTCCGTTAGATTTTACACCAGAATTTTTTCAAGAACAAATCAATTTATTAGCAGAAGCAAATCAGACCAAATCAGGGAAAGTAGAATTTTTTGCGTTCAGAAATGATGAGGAAGATTATCTAAAAGCATCCATCAATTATTTGATTTCCATTGAAAATAGTGAAAATGATTGGGAGTTTTTACAAGCTGAAAACGAAATTGATGTTTACAAAGATTATGCGATCAATACTGCATTTTATTCACTTGTGAATACGTATCGTCCAGAAGAAAATATTGCAGAAATCTATCGTTTAGAGAATGATTATGCTGATATTATTTTGCTAAATGCAAACAAAAAAATGGCGCGTTCTTTACGAGGAAATATTTTTGTTGTGAATGGAGAAACGATTCGTACACCGAAAAAAGAAGAAGGTGTTATTACTAGTGTTTTGAGAAATAATTTCATTACAAAAATTAATAAAGCCGAAGAATTTAAAGTAGAAGAAGTCGAAATTTTTCCATTTGAAATTCAGAAGGCAGAAGAAGTTTTCATTTTGATTGATGGAATTGGAATTTTACCAATTACCAAAAATCGTAAAAAAGAATACACTTTAGACAAAACAAAATCGATTTTTAAGTATTTATAATTGATTAATTCATAGAAGGATCAGCGGGGGTGTTTAGCCAAATTAAGTTCTCACCTCCAAGCTGTTTCATCAATTTTTTCCACAAATCAGCATCCCAACGCTCAAAAATATCAAAATCCAAATCCGTTACAGCCCACGAATTATTGTTTAATTCATCTTTGATTTGCTTTGGTGCCCAACCACAATATCCAATAAAAAACTTGATTTCATCTTGACTAATCAAATTCTGATTTACTGCATCACGCACATCTTCATATACGCCAGACCAATATAAATTTTTAGTAATTTTTTCACTATTTCTGATTAAATCAGGTCGTTTGTGAATATAATAGATGTTTTCTTTATCGACAGGTCCACCTTCAAAAACAATAGATGCAGACTCCATTTCAGATACAAAAATACTAATCGGAATATGAGAAGAATGATTAAGAATAAAACCAATACTTCCAGATTCTAAGTGTTCTGTAATTAAAATTACACTTCTCTGAAAAATATCGTTACTTAATGTTGGTTTTGCGACCAAAATAACTCCTTTTTTTATACTTTTGATAGACATTTTTGTTTCGGTTTTGTTACGTGAAATCTTAACGAAATATACAATTAGCTGTTTAAAAATATAAAATAATCATTAATGAAACAAGATTTAAGTTATAAAAGAAAAGTTTACGAAAAACAGTCGATGAATTTTGATTCGTTAAGAGAAAATCCGATCGAACAATTTCGTGATTGGTTTCTGCAAGCTGAAGAATCGGATGGAGTGGATGAAGCAAATGCGATGTCTGTTGCAACGATTGGTGAAGATGGATTTCCGAGAACGCGTGTTGTTTTATTGAAAAGATATACGGACGAAGGTTTTATTTTTTATACGAATTACAACAGTCAGAAAGGAAAAGCTTTATTAGAAAATCCGAAAGTTTGTTTGTCATTTTTTTGGCCATTTCTAGAAAGACAGATTATTATAAAAGGTGTGGCTGAAAAAACTTCGGATAATAATTCGGATGGATATTTCGAAACACGTCCAAGAAGTAGCCAGTTAGGCGCTTGGATTTCGGCGCAAAGTTCTGTGATTGATGAGCACGAAGATTTAGCGACAGAGGAATTGGAATTAGAAAAAAAATACGAAGGAAAAGAAATTCCTCGTCCAGCACATTGGGGAGGTTTCTTGATTCGTCCAACTGAGATAGAGTTTTGGCAAGGACGTCCAAGTCGTTTACACGATAGAGTTCGTTATGTTTTACAAGACGATTTTGATTGGAAAAAAGAGCGTTTAGCACCTTAAGATATAAAACAAAAGCCTCTAATTAAGAGGCTTTTGTTTTTGATGTATAGTCTAATAATGGTTCGTATTCTTTTAGGAAAGCAGCTTTTTTTTGAAACAATAAGTTATTTGAAACTTGATCTACAAAGTATAAATTTTCGATTAAATTTTCAAAAGCATTGTTGTTATAACCTGTAGAGTCAAAAAAGAAAATCCAATCTTCATCTATAAAATATTGTGCATTTTCAATTTCTCGAATAGTTATTTTTTCCTTTGCGATTTCACTTTGTAGAATATCTTTTGTTACATTTTTAAGTTGCTCTATTTGATTATTCAAAACTGTTAAAGCTTCGATTCTTAGCTTTTCATGAATGGGTTTTGTTGCAAAATTAATATGAGTTCTAATTTCATTTACCAATTGAATATTTGCTGATAAATCTGCTTCAACTTTGATGCAATCTTCTAACAAAATAGTTTTTTGTTCATCTAAATTAGATTTGAAAAATATTTTGATATTGTCTAAATATTCTGAGAACTCAGCTTCTTTTTCCTTATTTATTTGCTCTAATTCTTCTTTAACTTTCAGTACATCTTGTTTTTTATTGTAAACAACATTGTTGTATTTGAATGGTTGCGGCTTTTTTTGACCAGTAAAAAAATCTAATTGAAGTAAATCAATTTGTAAAGCTAAATATTGTTTTGCAACTAAAATATTTTCATCCGAAAACAATTCATTCGTAGGAATATTTTGTTGTTTATTCGTTAAATCAACTTCTTTAATTCGATCAAAAGGTAAATCATAATTTGTAAAAAAATGATTGTAAACTTTAGGGTAATTGTATTTATTATAAATGGTTTTAAACGTTTCAATAAATTCTGAATTATTTATTTCATTAACACGGTATAAATTTAATTGAAAGAAAAAATTGAATGTAAATTCTTCTTCAAATTCATTATTTTTTTGAAGTAATGTAATTGCTTTTGGAGATTTATCTATTTCAGAATGATGATTTGTAGACGCTATATTTGCCAAACGTTTGTCCATTTCTGGATGTGTCGACCATAAATCTTCAAATTGTAGTAAAGAATGATTTTGATTAAATTCATTAATTCCAACAATAGCTAAATTATTTTCTAAAAAAAGTTCGTAATCATCGATATAAAAGTCAACTAATTGATTCATGTTTTGATAAATATTAGTCGAAAACTTTTTATCATCTTGTAAATTTGTATAAAAATTAGCTAATTCTTGGTAAACAAATTGATACAATTCTATTCTCAATAATGGTTTGCTCATCGTCTCAATTCCCACAACATTTGTTGCAATTTGATCAGCATGAAATTCCATTTCTCGACTTAATTTTAGATAATTGAATTCTAATTTTTTGTGAATTATTTTCAAAATAGATTCAATCATTTTATTGTAAGCAACAGCGCCCATTGAAATAAAACCAACAATTCCATTAATTTGGCCTAAATTATCAACATCAAATTTTAAGGTTTGATTACTGTATAAAATATCTTCCATAATTTTGGTCGCATTTCCAACATGGCTACCAATTGTCATTGATTTTTGAGAAAAATGCCCAAATTCGTGCGCAATAATTCCTTTTAACTCATTTTGAGAAATACCATGAAGCAAACCAACGCCAATGGATAAGTTTTTTCTTGTTGGAAAAACTAAACTTTGCAAATTGTTCGAATAGGAAACATATGCATTTACATCATCAATAATAAATACTTTTTTGGGATGTTTTGTGCCAACTTTATCTGCGGTTGCTTTTATTAATTTGAATAATTCTGGTTGATCCGTTTCAAAAATTTCAATTCCATTTGTAGCTGTTTTTTTGAAAATATTTAGAATAAATTTAATATTATAGTAAACGATTAAACCTCCTAAAGCCAACAGTCCCAAACCTAAAAAAATGGTAATCCACATTGGTTTAGCAATGACGATAGCGATTCCTCCACAAACACAAATTATGAAAATGATGATGCTCAAAATTGTAGAAAAGAAGAGAGTAATCAAGAAAAGAGCAATCCATACTGCCGATTTTTTTTGCGCCTTTTTGTACGTTTCGGAAACGTTTATTTTAAAAGAATTCATAGTGTTAATTAAAGTTTCGAATATAAAAAAACCTGATGAAATTTCATCAGGTTTTTTCTATATCATTTTATTGTTGATTATTTATTAAACTCTTGTGCAGTTTTACGAATAATCGCTAAACATTCGTGTAATTGTTCTTCGTTCATCACTAAAGGAGGAGCGAAACGAATGATGTTTCCGTGTGTAGGTTTGGCTAATAATCCGTTGTCTTTCATTGCAACACAGAAATTCCATGCTGTTTCAGATTCTGGTGTATCGTTGATTAAAATTGCATTTAATAAACCTTTTCCACGAACTGATTTGAATAATGGAAATTCTTCAGCCATTTTCGTGATTTCTGTTCTAAAAATTTGTCCTAATTTTTCAGAATTTTCAGCTAATTTTTCGTCCAAAACAACTTGCAAAGCTTCTGTAGCAACAGCCGCAGCTAATGGATTACCTCCATAAGTAGAACCGTGTTGTCCTGGTTTGATGACATTCATTATTTCATCATTTGCTAAAACTGCAGATACTGGATAAGCTCCACCTGAAACGGCTTTACCTAAGATTAAAACATCAGCATCAATATTTTCGTGATCGATTGCTAACATTTTTCCTGTACGTGCGATTCCTGTTTGAATTTCGTCCGCGATAAATAAAACATTATGTTGTTTACATAATTCTTCACAAGCTTTCAAATATCCTTCAGAAGGTACATTAACACCAGCTTCTCCTTGAATTGGTTCTACTAAGAATCCACAAATTTTATCTGCTTTTTCTTCTAAAATTTGTTTCAAAGCTTCAACATCATTGTATTCTACAGCTTCGAAACCACTTGTGTAAGGATTGAAATTTTTACGTGCATCTTCATCATTCGAGAAAGAAATAATAGTAGTTGTACGACCATGGAAATTGTCTTTACATACTACAATAATCGCTTCACCAGTTGGAATTCCTTTCTTTTCGTAACCCCATTTACGAGCAATTTTTAGCGCTGTTTCTACAGCTTCTGCACCCGTATTCATTGGCAATACTTTATCGAAACCGAATAATTCTGTGATAAATTTTTCGTATTTTCCTAATTCCGCATTATAAAAAGCACGAGAAGTTAACGTTAATTTTTCGGCTTGATCTTTCAACGCTTTAATAATTCTAGGATGACAGTGACCTTGATTAACAGCTGAATAAGCTGATAAAAAGTCGAAATATTTTTTTCCATCAACATCCCAAACGTAAACACCTTCACCTTTTTCCAATACAACTGGAAGTGGGTGATAGTTATGCGCTCCGTATTTTTCTTCTAATGCAATTAATTCTGCTGATTTTTCCATGTAATGATTTGTTTTTGTTTGTTCGTAATATTTTATAAAAAAACCGACAAATAATGGTCGGTTCTATTTCGTTTCTAAATTTTTCTCAATTAATTGAATATCTTTTCCAAAGAATTTTTTTGCCACTTTTATAATATTATCTGTATTGTCAGAAATATAAAATGTATAGTTTGCAACAGTATCTTTCGCAGCCAATTTTCCTTCTTTTGCCAATTGATAAATTACTTGATTCACGACAATTAAAGGTGAATTTACGATATCAACTTTTCCTTCAAATACTTGATTGATTTCTTTTTCCAGATGTGTATAATGCGTACATCCTAAAATAATCGAATCAATTCCTTCTAATTTTTTGTTCAATAAATACGTTTCTAAAACTGCTTTAGAAATCGTAGAATTTGTAAAACCCTCTTCGATAACAGGTACTAAGAGAGGAGTAGCCATTTCAATAACCGTAATATGTTTATTTCGACGACGAATTGCTTTCTTGTACGCGCCCGAATTTACAGTTGCTTTTGTTGCAATAACACCTATCTTTTCTCTTAATTCGAACGAAACTTTCTCCGCAACAGGCGAAATAACATCGATAACAGGAACATCTTTTCCTGCAGCTTCTCTAATTTCTTTCAACGAATTAGCGGTTGCAGAATTACATGCAACTAAAATCGCTTTACAATTATTGTCTATTAAAAAATTAGTAATGTCTACCGAAAATTGTGTAATCGCTTCTTTCGATTTTTCTCCATAAGGCAAATTTTGAGTATCGCCAAAATAGATCAAACTTTCGTTTGGTAGCAGACGTTTTATTTCTTTTGCAAACGTCAAACCACCAACTCCAGAGTCGAAAACACCAATTGGTCTGTTATCATTCATATCGCAAATTTAACAAATTAATTGATGTAAAATAATCTAGAAGCAATTCCGTCTGCGAAAAATTTTGCTTCGGGTTTCAAAATAATTTTATTTTCTTTCTTTTCGACTAAATTTTCGTTGATTAATTGATTGAGTTCTTGATGAAAAGAATTAACTAAAGGTTGAGAAAATTCTGAATTAATTCGATTTAAATCTATTCCATAAATTGTTCTCAATCCTATCATTATCATTTCATTAAATTTTTCTACTTCATTTAAAACTTCAATTTCTTGAGGTAGATTATTTTCGTTGATAGCTTGTATGTATTTAGAATTATTTGCAATGTTCCAAGCACGAGTTTTTCCGTTATAAGAATGCGCAGAAGGTCCAATTCCTAAATAATGAATTCCTTTCCAATAATTAGAATTGTGTAAAGAAAAATACTCTTCTTTTCCGAAATTGGAGATTTCATATTGAATAAAATCATTCGAAGTTAAAGTGTCAACTAAAAGTTGAAATTGTTCGTTTTGACGATCTTCATCAACCGGTTTTGTGATTCCTTTTTTGATTTGATGATCTAAAATTGTTTTTTCTTCGACTGTTAACGCATAAGAAGAAATATGTGGAACATTCAGCTCAATTGCTTTTTGCAAATTTTGCTTCCACATTTCGTTGGTTGTGGTCGTAGAACCATAAATCAAATCAATAGTGATATTTTCGAAACCAAAATCTTGCGCCAATTTTATCGAAGTTTCAGCTTCTTGTGCATTATGTGCGCGATTCATTAATTTCAAATCTTCTTCAAAAAATGATTGAACACCAATCGAAAAACGATTAATCGGAGTTGATTTTAAGAAATTAAGTTTTTCTTTATTCAAATCATCAGGATTCGCTTCGAGTGTAATTTCCTTTAAATTTTTGGTTGAATAATTTTTATAAATCGTTTCGAAAATACTTTCTAATTCAATTTCGGACAGGATAGAAGGTGTTCCTCCTCCAAAATAAATCGTTTCTAAAGGTGTTGAAATTTCATCTTTTCTGATCTCAAGTTCTTTATTAATTGCTTGAATTAAATTTGATTTATGTTGAAGATTTGTCGAAAAATGAAAGTCGCAATAGCTGCATTTTTGTTTACAAAACGGGATATGAATATAAATTCCTGCCAAAATATTATGATTTGAAGCAAAATTATAATGAAATTATAGGCTAAAAAAATTGTTATAAAAAAAACTAAAAATTAATATTGGTTTTGTAAATAAATCTTATATCTTTATCAACGAAAATAAAATACTATGAATAAAGGAACTGTAAAATTCTTTAATGAAGAAAAAGGATACGGATTTATTAAAGATGACGAATCAGGAAAAGAGTACTTCGTACACGTTTCTGGTTTAACAGACAAAGTAGCTCAAAACGATAAAGTATCTTTTGACTTAGAACAAGGAAAAAAAGGCATCAACGCCGTTAATGTGAAAGTAATCTAATTAATATATTATCTCAACATATTTCTTGTAAGCGACCTATTTAGGTCGCTTTTTTTATTCTTTGATTTCGTCGCTATTTTGATAAAACTCTGCATCACGAAGCAATTCATTCACGAAATGATACAATCTTCCTAGCTGATATTTTGCCAAATAATGACCATATAAACTCGCTAAATAGGTTCCTAAAGTAATCAATAATGCAATAGGAATACTCCAAATCCATACACTATTTCCTTGTACAATATATTCGGAAACCGCATAAGAGCCTAAGGTGATAAAAATAGCTCCGCTCAAACCATACAAAAATGCGAAAAATGTCCAAACATTAGAAGGCGGACCAATAATTCCTCTTACAACCAAATAGTTAGGATGATCATCGTCATCTTCAATTCTGATTTGTAATTGCGGGTGCCAATATTTATCCTTGTCTTTGCGGACACGAATCATCGCAACTTCCTGATTGGCATAACCTCCGTATTCAGTAGAATTAGTTTCAAGATGTTTTTTGATTAAATCAATAAATTCTTGTTTTGATAAATGTGTAAAAACCTTAAATCGTGGTCGGCTTAAAAGAGATTTAATTGGAACTTTTTGGCTCATATTCTATTACTTTCTTTAAATTTACAATAAATCTTTAGATTATGACAAAAATCATTTCTGATACTTATGAGAAAATTTACGAAATCGTTCGTCAAATTCCCGAAGGACGTGTTTCTACTTATGGATTGATTGCAAAATATATAGGAGAAAAATTTTCGGCTCGCGTGGTTGGTTATGCAATGAATCATGCACATAATAGAGAAGACGTTCCTGCGCACCGTGTTGTAAACAGAAATGGTTTGTTAACTGGAAAACATCATTTTAATCCTTCGAGTCTGATGCAACAATTGTTAGAAAATGAAGGTGTAGAGATTATAAATGATAAAGTAATTAATTTTAAAGAAATTGTATGGGATCCGAATGAATCTCATTAAAATCTGTAACAAAATTTACTTTCTTCTTACTAATTTTACAAATCAAATGATATAGAAAATGGAATTTTTATTGCAAGCTCAAGGCTTAACAAGAAAATATAAAGATAAAGTTGCGCTTAATAATTTTAGTATCAATATTCCACAAGGTTCTATTTATGGACTTTTGGGACCAAATGGTGCTGGAAAAACAACTTTTATTCGTATTGTCAATCAAATTACGGCGCCAGATAGTGGAACTATTTTGCTAAATGGAGAACCCTTGACAAAAAAATCAATTGGGCAAGTTGGTTATATGCCAGAAGAACGTGGTTTGTATAAGAATATGAAGGTTGGAGAACAGGCACTGTATTTTGCAAAACTGAAAGGTCTTTCTTCTGCGGAAGCTAAAAAACGTACCGAATATTGGTTCGAGAAACTTGATATGATGTCTTGGTGGAACAAGAAATTGAGCGAGTTGTCGAAAGGAATGGGACAAAAAGTTCAGTTTGTGATCACCGTTATTCACAATCCTTCTTTGCTGATTTTCGATGAGCCTTTTAGTGGTTTTGATCCTGTAAATGCACAAATTATTGCGAATGAAATTCTTGAATTAAGAGATAAAGGAACAACAATTATTTTCTCAACACATCGTATGGAATCTGTAGAGGAAATGTGTGATTATGTGGCATTGATTAATCAATCGAATAAAGTTTTAGACGGAACAATCGAAGAAGTTAGAAATCAATTTAAGACAGGGAAATTTTCGATTCAATTGAATGAAATTCCTGTTGATTCTCTTCAAAATTTAGCCAATGAATTTGAGATTTCGGATGTACGAAACATTAATCAACGAACTGAATTTAATTTATTGTATAATAAAGAAACTCCAACCAATGTGATTTTAGATAAATTGATGCAAGTTGGACAAGTTCATCAATTCAAAGAGATTATTCCTTCGATGAATGATGTGTTTTTGGAAGCCGTTAAACAAAGTTCAATTCCTAATCTTTAAGCTAATTTTCAAATGAAAAATATATTTTTAGTTGCACAACGCGAGTTCTTTTCTCAAGTAAAAAACAAAGCGTTTATTGTTATGACTTTTCTTTCGCCTTTGTTAATTGTTGGAGCAGGAGCGGTGATTTTCTTTTTGAGTTCTGCGAATAATTCCGAAGTGAAAAACATTGCAATTGTAGATGAAAGTACAGAGTTTGTAACCTCGTTTAAATCGACTAAACAAATGATGTTCAGTATTTACACGCCTCAAGAATTGCAATCAATTAAGGACACGTTGAAAGGAAGCGAGTATTTGAATGCGATTCTTCATATTCCAAAAAATACAGATGGAAATTATGATAATATCGAGAAAAATACAGAATTAATTACAAATGGAAATCTTGGAATTACTGATCGAGAAAAACTTTCGAGAACAATTAGTGATAAGATTGAAAAAGAAAAACAAGCAAAATCTGGTATTGATAAAGCTGCTTTAGAAGCTTCTAAGGCTCGCGTTAACTTGAATGTTTTCAATGTTACAGACGGAAAAGAAGATAAAGGAATGGAGTTGAAAATCGGATTATCGATGTTTTTAACTTATATTATTTTCATGTTTGTGATGATTTATGGCGTAAAAGTTATGCGTTCGGTTGTTGAAGAAAAGAATAATCGCGTGGTCGAAATTATCATTTCTTCTGTAAAACCTTTCGAATTGATGATGGGTAAAATTTTAGGAACGACAATGGTTGCTGTGACGCAATTTGCAATATGGATTGGAATGACAATGGGTTTATTGATTTTATTTCCTGCAATTGCAGCATCGAGAATGGATATGTCACAACAAATGATGAATCAAGCACAATTAGCGGAAACTAACCCGGATATGATGCAAAAAGTAACAGAAATTAGCGAAGTGTTGTTGACGTTTAATTATCCGTTAATCATTTTTGCTTTTATTGCTTATTTTATCTTAGGATATTTATTCTACAGCTCTGTTTTTGCGGCAATTGGTTCTGCTGTTGATAATGATACTGATACACAACAATTCACATATTTTCCTTTAGTTCCGATGATGATTGGACTTTATGGAAGTATGACAACTTTCGAAAATCCTGATGGTCCAGTTGCTTTTTGGTTATCAATGATTCCATTGACTTCACCTATATCAATGATTACTCGAATTCCGTTTGATGTTCCGATTTGGCAATTAGCTTTATCCTTATTTTTGCTATTAATCAGCACCATATTTATGGTTTACATTGCTGGAAAAATCTATAGAATTGGGATTTTAATTTATGGTAAAAAACCAACTGTGAAAGAAATGGTAAAATGGATTTCTTACAAAAACTAATTTCACACAATTTATAAAACCAAAAAAAGAGCTTGATTTATCAAGCTCTTTTTTTAATCGTCTATCGTATCTTTTTTGATGATTTTCGTATTATTTGGTACTTTTCCGTATAAAAAGTCGAGGTATATTTTACTGTAAGAATTAAATAATTGAAGTAATTTGAAATAATTTACATCATTCAATTCTATTTTAGATTCGGTATTTGTTAATGCATTTTCAATGAAATCTCTGATTTTGAATTTCGGAATTTTTAAATCATTTGTGAAATAATCTTCACCAAAATAATTCTTAATTTTTGTAATTTTATCGTATTTATCTTCATAATCAAGCAATGCTTTTCGTTGTTTGGCTTTACCAGAAAAAACATCATAAATACGCCCAATATCCAATCTCGTCAACGTAATATCTCCACTCAAAAATCCAGCTTTCAACGAAGATGTGTCTTTTATAGGTTTGATATCAGGATTAACACCAAGACTTTTATAAAGTTTTGTTACAACATCAGCTTTTTTTCCATTTTTGACATCTTTTTCAAGAATTCCTGTCAATTTTTGACCAATATATGCGGTATTCAATTGAATTGTCTGTACAGCTAAATGCACTACAATTGTTTGTTTATTGAACAAATTTGGTCTTAAGATAATTAGTCGATTTTCGTACCAATCAGATTGTATTTTTAGCGTGTCATTTACTTTTGCTTGAATAAGAAAAGTTCCTGTAAAATTAGAAATTGTTGTATGATTTGTTCTCAGATTTGTAACGTAAACTCCTTCTGCTGTATCGTCAGAATCATCAATGATAATGTTTCCCTGAATCCATTTTTCTTGTGCGAAAATAAAATTCGACAACAGCAATATTAGAATGGTAAATAGTGATTTCAATTGTTCGTGATTATACGTTTAATTATTTGTACGAAGATAAGTCTTAATAAATTAGCATCAATTTTGTTAACGTTTATTGGCTAAATTTTAAAAATCTATTAAGAATTATTGATTTTTGTTTTGATTTAATTCATTCAAATAATCTTTCGCATAAGATTCTAAATCAATCATTATCGTACCAAATTGTCTGCTCAAAACTTTTTCTTGAAGCGGATAACGCGCATTAACATAATATAAAAATTCTTCTATTTTATATTCAGGAATTTGTAATTGATTTGTATAAAAATCTGTAGGATAATAATGTTTAACTTCTTGAACGAGAGAAAGTTTTGTTTCGTAATTACGTACACGACGTTGCTCACGATAAAATCCATTCATATGACCAATCAATCGAACAGGATTTAAAACATCCATTGGCTTGAATTTTGCAATATCTCTTTTAGGTTCTAAATCTCGTAAACGTTGATCAAGTCCCATTTTATCGTACAAATCTGTTTTATTATCCTTGTGATATTTAGGTTGTAAAGGGCCTTTACCAATTGTAGCACCACTCAATTCAATTGTTTCAATATCCAAATGTGCTTGTAAAAAACCTTTGTTGTAAATATTTTGATTGACTACAATTTTTCTTGGAATCAAAAAATCTGCTTCAAACAAAATTGTATCGCCAACATTTGCTTGGATAGAATAATAACCCGAAGAGCTTGTACATGTCTTACTTTCTGACGTCAGATTTTCTATACGAGCACCAGAAACTGAGGAAATATAATCGTTTCCTTCGTCTACAACCACAGAACCAGTAATCAACTTATTTTGTGCAAAGCTGATGAATGGAAATATAAATAGTGTGTATGTTAACCAATATCGCATGTTAGATTTAACCTTTTATTTTTTGTTTCATTTTCGACCAACGATAATTTCGGATGAATTTTTCTTGATCTCGATTTACCATTTTTTTTGTACCATTAATTTTAGCTTCAAAAAAACCTTTCAAATAATACAAAATATATGTGGGTTTCTTTTTACGTAAAGCCAATTTTGTGCCAGCAATTAATGTAATCCAAAATCCATAACCTAATGCATAATAAGCCGCACCTTGTTTGTAAAGCGCCGATTTATTGTAACTCGCGCCAGTTGGTTTTAGATGTTTGATGTGTAAAGATTCGTCTGTAACAACTTTCCAACCATAATATTTACACAACAATTCGTCTACTGTATCCCAACCCATATGTGCGCGTAATCCACCAATTTTTTCGTAACAATTTTTTCTATACGCCTTAAATGCGCCACGAATATGGTCTTTATCTGTCAGATTTTCAAGAATCCATTTTCCGTCCTTATCAATATACGCAAAACCACCAACCATTGCAATATCTTCCTCATGATTAAAATGAGTTAAAATAGTCTCAAAATAATTGAAAGGAATATCTAAATCAGCATCCAATTTAACAATAATATCATAATTAGGATCAATGATTTCGTAACCTTTCAAGAAAGCTTGTATCACTTTGCTTCCTGGCTGATGTTCACCTTTTGATAAGATATTTCTTAATTTGATGAACGGATATTTAGCTGTAAATTCTTCTACAATTTGTTGTGTTTTATCGGTTGAATGATCATTTACAACAATCACTTCATATGGTAAAACAGTTTGATTAACGAGAGAATTTAGCGTAATCGCAATAAAATCTTCTTCGTTATGTGCAGGTATAACAATAGAGTATTTAGTAAGTAAAGTCTTTTTTTCGTTCTGCGTAGACAGCATAATATCTTGGTGTAATTCTTCTTAATAAGGGTCTTATTCCCAGTTTGTTTGATGGATGCGTCCATTTGTGACGATGTATTACATTCCATCCAGCTTTTTCCATTAACATGTCAAATTGCCAATCTTCAAATTCGTGATAATGTACATCTCGCGCATCATTTTGATTACGATAAGCAGGCGAAAACCACAAACGCATCGGAATTGAAGCTAATAATTTATCTCCAGGCAAATTTCTTAGCACTTCCATTGGATTTACCAAATGTTCTAAAATTTCTAAAGCCGTTACAAAGTTAGCATCATAATTTTGCAAATCCTTATAATAATAGTCCAAATCGTCGCCATTTGTATTTTTTACATCAAAACCATTTTCCAACATCACATCTGTAAAAGGATTTTTGATTCCTAAATCAAGAATTTTATCAGTAGGTTGAGCAAATTGTTTCAGCAAAGCTAAGGTTTCATTGTATCTTTTTTGTGGATATATTTTGTACATTGTGTTAGTTGTTTTCGGATGATAAATTTAATCATCTATTTTAATATTGCTCGTTTCTATTTTAAATTTTTTTATTGCAAATTTGCCAGATGAAAACGATTGGATATTATCGATTACGAAACAAAAATAAAGTAGAAGGTTTTGCGAAGGAGATAGATGGAGTGACCTATTTTAAAGGTTATAACGAGTTTTCTTGGCACGAAAATGCTTTACAATTTGATACCATAGATATTGGAATAGATATATTGGATAAACGAAATCGACGATTATTTACCAATGATATTGTGTTGTATAAAGTCTCTAAAAAACCATTCTTGCGTACAGGTTTTGTCGTTTACGAACCAAAACTGAAAGAATTTGGAATCGTAGATCAACAAAGTTTTCATTTTACACCTTTCTATGTTGAAGGTTTGTGTTTATTCGATCATGATAAACTCGAAGTAATTTCTCATTTATTTACGAAGAAAGAGGTTTCTAAGTAAGTTTAACGAGATTTTTCCATTAATTAAATTTGAAAGAAAGCAAAATTGACTGTACATTTGGGTCGTGAAACTATGGGCAACTAAAATTTTAATTTTTTTATATATAACAACTTCAACTCAATTGTGTCAGTTATATAAATTGCCTGTGTTTATTTCTCATTTTATTGAACATGATAAAGGAGGAGACTTTTTGGATGAAATGAAAACTTTTTTAGTTCATCATTATGGTGGACATGAGGTTGATGCGGATTGGGAAACTGACCAAAAATTACCTTTCATGAAAGTTGAGTTTGTTCATATCGACTTTTTTTTCTCTCCCATAAAACTCTTTGATGTTTTACACTTAGATAAAGAAATTTCTACGACTTCAATCAAAACATTTGATGAAGATTTCTTATATACTCATTATTTAGATTCTATTTGGCAACCGCCAAAACAAGCGTGATTTTTTTAGATTTTACGATAGATTGATTCTTTCAATTTATCCAATTTCAGCTATTTACAACTTGTATTTAGCACATTTTTAATCTATACAATTTTACGATGTTAAATAAAATTATTGATTTTTCAATCAAGAATAAATTTATCGTGGGTTTGTTTACGTTGGCTTTGTTGATATTTGGTATTTACGATGCGACAAAATTACCCATTGATGCACAACCTGATATTACATCTAATCAGGTTCAAATTATCACTGTAGCGCCTTCTTTTAGTGCAGAAGATATTGAGCGTTTAGTGACTTTTCCTATCGAACAAGCTAATTCTAATATTGGTGGGATTACCGAAATTCGTAGTTTTTCTCGTTTTGGATTATCATTGGTAACCATTGTTTTTGATGACAATACAGATGTTTATTGGGCGCGACAACAAGTAAGTGAACGATTGATTCAGGTTCAAAATGAGATTCCCGAAGGTATTGGAGAACCACAACTTGGTCCAATTTCGACAGGTTTGGGCGAAATCTATCAATATGTTGTTCGTCCCGCCGAAGGTTACGAAGATCAATATGATGAAACTGAATTAAGAACAATTCAAGACTGGATTGTTCGTCGTCAACTTTTAGGCGTTCCTGGTGTGGCAGATGTGAGTAGTTTCGGAGGAAAATTGAAGCAATACGAAATTGCAATTGATCCGCAACGTTTACAATCTTTTAGTCTGACAATTAATGATTTATTTGATGCACTGAGTGAGAATAATCAAAATACAGGTGGAGCTTATATCGAAAAAGGTCCTACTTCTTTATTCATCCGTTCTGAAGGTTTAATTGGTAACATCGAAGATATCGAAAATATTTTGGTCAAACGTTCGCAAAGTGGAACACCTATTTTATTGAGAGATGTTGCAGACGTAAAAACTGGCTTTGCTACGCGCTATGGTGCAATGACATATAACGATACAGGTGAAGTTTCTGGTGCAATTGTTATGATGTTGAAAGGAGCAAATAGTAACGAAGTGGTTAAGAATGTACAACAACGTATCGAAGAAATCAAAAAGACATTACCTGATGGAGTTGTTATTGAACCTTTCTTAGACCGTAAAAAAATGGTTGACAATACTATTCATACGGTTGAAACGAATTTACTTGAAGGAGCCTTAATCGTTGTCTTTATTTTGGTACTTTTCTTAGGTAATTTACGTGCTGGTTTTATTGTAGCTTCTGTCATTCCTCTGGCCTTATTATTCGCGATTATTATGATGAATATTTTTGGTGTAGGTGGAAACTTGATGAGTTTAGGCGCATTAGATTTTGGATTGATTGTCGATGGTGCTGTGATTATTGTAGAAGCGGCGATGCATCAGTTAGCACACAACAAAAAATTTGGGTTGAAGAATAAATTAACGCAAACTGAAATGGATCAAACAGTTGGTTCTTCAGCTAAAAAAATGGTGAATTCGGCTGTTTTTGGTCAAATTATTATTCTAATCGTTTATTTACCAATTTTTACTTTACAAGGAATAGAAGGAAAGATGTTCAAACCAATGGCGCAAACAGTTGCTTTTGCTCTGATTGGTGCATTTATTCTTTCGTTGACTTATGTTCCGATGATGACTACTTTATTCTTAAGTAAAAAGAAGAAAGTCAAACCAAATTTATCGGATCGTGTAATGGCTAAAATTGAGATTTTCCATCAGAAATATTTAATCAAAGCCTTAAAAGTTCGTACTATTATTCTAGCTGTTGTACTTTCACTTTTCACTATTGCTGTTTTTGTGATGTCTCGTTTAGGTGGAGAATTTATTCCTGCCTTAGAAGAAGGAGATTTTGCTGTAGAAGCGCGTATTTTACCAGGAAGTAATATTACGACAACAATAGAATACACAAATAAGGCAGCTAAAATACTGAAAGATCGTTTCCCTGAAGTTGAAATGGTTGTCACGAAAATTGGGAGTGGAGAGATTCCTACCGAGCCAATGCCAATGGATGCAGGAGATATGATTATTGTTTTGAAACCTAAAAAAGAATGGACTTCTGCCACAACTTTTCCAGAATTATCGGATAAAATGAGTAAAGCTTTGGAAGATGTTCCAGGACTTTCAACGGGATTTCAATTTCCTGTTCAGATGCGTTTTAATGAATTAATGACAGGAGCACGACAAGATGTGGTGGTGAAAATATTTGGTGAAAATTTAGATAGTTTAGCCAATAATGCAGAGAAATTAGGAAAAATAATCAATACTGTAAAAGGAGCGCAAGATTTGTATATCGAACCAATTAATGGAATTCCACAAGTTGTGATTGAATTTGATCGTGCTTTATTAGCGCAATATGGATTGAGTATTGGAGAAGCAAATCGAATTATTAATATGGCTTTTGCAGGACAATCTACTGGAATGGTTTTCGAAGGTGAAAAACGTTTTGATATGGTGGTTCGTTTAGCAGAAGACAAACGCGAGAATATCGAAGATATTCGAAATTTATTGATTCCTACTGCTTCTGGAATTCAGATTCCATTGAATCAATTAGCAAAAGTAGATTATAAAAATACGCCAAATCAAATTCAGCGCGAAGATGCAAAACGTAGAATTGTTGTTGGATTTAACGTAAAAGGACGCGACATAGAAAGTGTTGTACAAGAATTACAACAAAAAGTTGATGCTCAAATAAAACTTCCTACAGGTTATTATACAACCTATGGTGGAGCTTTCGAAAATTTGAATCATGCTAAAGCTCGTTTAGGTATCGCTGTTCCAGTCGCCTTGGTTTTGATTTTTGTCTTGTTATTTTTTGCATTCAAATCAATCAAAGAAAGTTTATTAATTTATACAGCCATTCCGCTTTCTTCAATCGGTGGAATACTATTCTTAGCTGCGCGAGATATGCCTTTTAGTATTAGTGCTGGAGTTGGATTTATCGCACTTTTTGGAATTGCCGTTCTAAACGGAATTGTATTAATATCAGAATACAATCGTCTACGTGATAACGGAATTAAAAATACAACTCGAATTGTTATTATGGGAACACGAACTCGTCTTCGTCCCGTTCTAATGACAGCTGCCGTAGCCTCTTTAGGTTTCTTACCAATGGCTCTTAGTAATGGTTCGGGCGCAGAAGTTCAACGTCCATTAGCAACTGTTGTTATTGGAGGATTAATGGGCGCGACTTTCCTTACTTTATTTGTTTTACCAATTTTATATGTTATGTTCGAAAATATTCATTTTAAAAAGAAATCAACTCGTCATAAATCAATTCCTACAGCTATTTTATTAGTTTTAGTTTTGTTTGGAGCAACTGCCAATGCGCAAGAACGTATGAGTTTTGATGAGGTTGTAAAATTAGCTGACGCGAATAACCTCGAAATTAAACAAGCAGAATTGACTACTGTTTATCACGAGAAAAATGTATTTGCCAATCGTTCGCTTTCACCTTTAGATATAGCTGCGGAATTTGGACAAGTGAATTCGGGTGAATTTGATAACAAATTTACTATTTCACAATCGTTTCAATTTCCTGTGGTTTTTAAACGTCAAAAAGCTTTGAACGAACAAATGATCAGTACTTCTAAAGCAAATGAACAATTGACGAAAGTTGAAATTAAACAACGATTAGCCAATTTGTATGTCAATATGCAAAATACAGAATATCAACAAGATTTATTGAAAGAAAATGAATTGATTTACCAAGAGTTTTTGAAGAAAGCAAATTTACGTTTGAAGAAAGGTGAATCAAACCGAAGTGAGGTTTCAACGGCTATTATTCAATTGAAATCGATTCAAAATCAATTGAGATTAGTTGAGAATGAATTAGAAAATGAATCAAGACAAATTCAATTTTTAACTAATTCATCATTCAAAATTTATCCAACAAAAGATGGTGTGAATTGGAATGAAATTGCAGGATTATCTGTTTCAGATGCACATCCAATGTTAAAATTAGCGGAAGAAAATATTCAGACTTCAACGCTGGAAACTGAAGTTGAGAAATCGAAAAAAGTTCCAGTTTTAACAGTTGGATATTCAAATCAAAGCTTTTCTGATTTGGACCAAAATCGATACAATTCTTTTCAAGTAGGAGTTGGCTTACCTTTGTTTAATAGAGGAATTAATTCGTCAATCGAAGCCTCAAAAGTTAAAACTGATCTTGCAAAACAAGCGTATACTTTACAACAATCGAAGTTGCAACAAGATTTTGATGTATTAAAAAATAAAGTAAATGCTTACGAAGAAATGGTAGGGGATTTTGAGCAAACTCAACTTCCTGCTGCGAATGATTTACAAAAAACAATTAATCGTCAATTACTAGAAGGAGAGATTAATTTTTTGGATTGGGTGATTCTGAATAATCAAATCATCGAAGTGAAAACAAAGTTTTTAGAAGCAAAGAATCTACGTAATCAGGCTTATGCCGCAATGACTTTTTATACTGCACAATAATATGAAAAAATATATCTTAATGCTTTGTACATCTCTTGTTGTGATGAGTTGTAACAAAGAAGAAACAAAACCCGAAGTAGAGCAAAAAGCAACTATTTCTACCTCAATATTAAAGTTGACAGATGCTCAATTAAAGAATTTTGAAATTGATACTATCTCTTTACGTCATCAGAATTTACCTACAACTATTCGGCTGAATGCAAAGACGGCTGTAACCCCAGAGAATACTATTTCTATCACCAATGCTTTTGGTGGTTATGTGAAACGAATTGCACTAATTCCAGGAAATTATGTGAATAAAGGACAAGTTTTAGTGGTTTTAGAAGATCCGCAGTATATTCAAATGCAAGAAGATTATCTCACAACAAAAGCTTTGTTAGAGCAGGCTAGTGCAGATTATGTTCGTCAAAAGGATTTGAATGCAGAGCAAGCAGCAAGTGACAAAGTGATGCAACAGGCTAAAGCAACACGTCAATCGTTGATGGTAAAGAAAAGTTCGTTGGAACAGAAACTTAGGTTAATGAATATTAATCCTTCTTCAGTCTCGTTGAGTAATATTAGACGTACCATCAATGTTTATGCACCAATTAGCGGAATGGTGAGTCAGGTTTTTGCGAATACAGGACAATATATTTCGCCAGCAGATGCGATGTTAGAAATTATTAATCCTGATCGTTCTTTGTTGAACGTAAAAGTGTTTGAAAAAGATCTAAGTAACATTCAGATTGGTCAATTTTTGAAAGCTTATACCAATGCAAAACCAGATCAAAAGTTAGATGCGCAAATCACCTCAATTTCTAATCAAGTGAATGAAGATGGAACGGTTGATGTTTTTGCACGAATTACGAATGCGAATGGAACGCGATTAACAGCGAATATGTATTTCAATATCGAATTGCAGGTGAATTCGCTTAACGCAAATGTTTTACCAGAAGAAGCTGTAATTCAGTTTGAAGGAAAAGATTATGTGTTCGAAAGACAAACTATAAATCAGTTTCGATTAGTTCCTGTAGAAATAGGAGGTTCTGCGAATAAAATGATTGAAATAAAATCTCCTCAAAATTCAGGAAAAGTCTATGTTTCGAAAGGAGCATATTATCTTTTGACTGCGATGAAAAATAGTGGAGAAGGAGATTAGACTTCGAATTATTGAATATAAAAAACGAGCAATTTATTGCTCGTTTTTTATTGAATTTTGTTCTTTTTAAATTAAAATCCAATTAGAAAATTTGCTATATTCATCTCATCTTGATCAATTTCATTAATTTTGGAAAAATGGAAAGTATATGCAAATTTTAGTAATCGAAGATGATAAGCGAATTAGCGATTTTTTAATCAAAGGATTAGAAGAAAATGGACATTTGGTTACGCTTTGTAAAGATGCGGAAACTGTTTTAGATGAATTTCTTACGATTCAGTTTGATTTGATTATTTGTGACATTATGTTACCAAAAATGGATGGAATTCAGCTTGTACAGACACTTCGTTACAAAAAAATATTCACTCCAATTTTGATGTTAAGTGCATTAAATACAGTTCAAGATAAAGTTTCGGCTTTGGACTATGGTGCAGATGATTACATTACAAAACCATTTCATTTCGACGAATTATTATCGCGAATCAAAGCTTTAACGCGTCGTAATCAGTTTCGTTCACAAGAAATTCCTGAAAATAAATTGATTTTTGATGACTTAGAAATCGATTTGGATCAATACAAAGTTTTTGTCAATCAAGAAGAAACAGAGCTTTCTCCTCGTGAATTTAAGTTGTTGAATTATTTAATCGAAAATATAGATAAAACCGTTACTCGTATCCAAATTTTAAATGCTGTTTGGGGAATAACATTCGATAATCACACCAATGTTGTGGATGTTTACATTTCGTATTTGCGTAATAAAATAGAGAAAAATGGTATGAAATATATTCATACAGTAAAAGGCGTTGGTTATATGTTTAAAGCTTAAATTATGAAGTTAAAACATCGATTAGCGCTTTATTCAGTCATTATTTTTAGTATCATTATTTTGATTGTTTCTACAATTATTTATTTTTCTTTTTATACCGAAATGGAGAAAAAAGAGATCAAATCATTGCAGAATAAGACACTTTTGGCTTCTATTTATTATTTAGAAAAGGACGAATTACCTGTTTTAGAACATAATAATATCAAAAATCAATTAGAGAAGACGATTTCCCGAAAAAATATTTTAATTGTTGATCATAACAACAAAAAATACAATGGAAATATGTCGTCTAATAAAGATATTTCAACCAATTTTATAGAAAATATTCGTGCCAATAAATCAGATTTTTTTACAAGTAAAGATTTCTTTTATAACGGAATTTTTTATCGTGATAATGAAGGTGATTTTGTTGTAATCACGCGTGAATCTAAACAAGAATTTAACGAACAAATGCAATCGTTACTTCAAATTTTGATTTCGGTTTCATTGGTTGGGTTGATTTTTATTTATCTATTTTCTAATTTTTTAGGAGTAATTGCTTATGAACCGATTACAAAAATTATTGAGCAAATAAAAGAGCGTGATGCAAAGAATTTTACTGAACCTTTAAAGCTCAATAAATCGTATGCGGAGATTGAAGATTTAATCAAAACCTACAATCATTTTATTGATCGAATAGCGCAAACTTTTAATGTACAAAAGAATTTTATCGATTATGTTTCGCACGAATTACGAACTCCAATTACAGCATTATTAGGGACTTTAGAGGTAACTAATCATAAAAAAAGAACGCTCGAAGAATATGAAAACGTGATTGTGCAATTGAAACAATATACGAATGATTTGCAAGAAACGTTAGATCAAATGATGTTGCTTTCGGGTGCAAAAACGAGTTTTGAATTTAGTCAAATTCGAATTGATGAGGTAGTTTGGCAAGTGATTGAAAATGCTATTTTGTATCATCAAGCACGTATAAATGTGGATTTACAAGTCGAAAATAATCAATTGTTAACCATTCAAGGAAACGAAAAATTATTAGAAGTAGCTTTGAATAATTTAGTAAGTAACGCGATAAAATATTCGAACAATCAACCGATTTTAGTACAGTTTTTGGAAATCAATCATCGTTTACAAATTCATATTTCCGATTTGGGAATTGGTATTTTAGAAACCGATATCAAACAAATTAAACAAAACTTTTTTCGAGGAAAAAACACGCAAGATTTTCAAGGAAAAGGTATTGGACTTTCGATGGCGAATATTATTTTTACACTTCATCAAATTGATATCGAAATTGTTCCAAATAAACCTAAAGGAACGATTGTTAAACTCATTTTCTAATCTACTTTTAATCTAACTTAAAACTCGCCTTAATCTTACACTTTTACTTTTGAATTTTCAAAAAGAGTAGAAGTGAAGAAGATCTATTATACTGCAATTCCAATTATTTTTGCGATGCAAACACAGGCGCAAAACGTAACGTTGGACAATCTAGAAGCCGCGTTTTTACAAAAAAATTATGCACTCATTGCGAATAAATTCAATGTTGACAGAATTGATGCTGAAATTATTCAGGAGAAATTATGGCAAAATCCAACGTTGAGTATTTCTGAGGTTAATCTTTGGAAAACTTATAATGTAGAAGAACAGCCTTATTTATTCGGTAAATACGGGAAAAATCAACAAATTTCTGTCGAATTAGAGCAATTAATTGAAACGGCAGGTAAACGAAAAAAGCGTGTTGCGATTAAAGAATTAGAAAAGAATTCGGCACTTTTTGAGTATGAGGAATTGTTGCGTGAGCTGAAAAAAGAATTGAGACAAACATATTTTTCGTTGGCGCGTATTCAATCTGAAAAGAAAGAATTGCAAAATAGTATTGATTTATTTGAACAGATGATGACGCAATATCAGCGACAAGCAGATTTAAAAAATGTTCCGAAAGCAGATTTTTACAGACTTCAAACAGAATTAATCGGTTTACAAAAAGATCAAATTGAGCTAGAAAATCAAGAAATTGAATACATTAATAAACTTCGATTGTTAACGCAAAACTCAGATTTAAATGTAAATGAAATCGATTTTTCAAGATTCAATTCTCATTCCAAATCAATCCCATTCAATGCTAAACAATTAGCAAAAGAGCAAAATATAGCGTTAAAAAAACAAGAAAATGAAATCAATTTAGCTGAAAAACAATTGATTTTAGAAAAAGCGCAACGTACACCAGATTTGGCTTTTCAGGTAAATTATGATCGTGGTGGAAATATTATGCGCGATTTTGTAGGTGTAGGTGTAAGCATTGATTTACCGATTTTCAATACGAATAAAGGAAACATCAAAGCTTCAGAAATTGTACTGAATCAACAACAAATTACGAAAAATGCGCTACATTCTGAGTTAGATATTTCGATCGATCGACTTCAAAATCAAATTAGTCAATTGGATAAAGCTCTTATTCAGTGGAAAAAATTGAACAATCAAGAGCAACTAACCATGATTGACAATTACAAAAAACATCTCCAAAATAAACAAATCACTTTATTAGAATTTATTGATTTTACGCAGGCTTATCGCGAATCTCAAAAAGCTTATTTGGATTTATTGGAAAATTATCAAAACACATTCGAAGAACTAAATTATATCGTTGGACAAGATTTATAAAATGATGAAAAAAAGTTTTTATTTTTTAGCTGCTTTTACTTTGGTTTTAAGTAGTTGTAACAAGCAAGAAGCCCCGAAAGAAGCGGTAAAAGAAGACAAATTTTGTTTGAACGAACAATTGAAAAAGTCAACTGAAATTGTAGCTGTTTTAGAGCAGCCGATTCACGAACAATTAACCTTGTCAGGAAAAATTGAATACAACGAAAATGACTTGGTTGGTTTTAAAAGTTTGCTGCAAGGAGTGGTAGATAAAGTGAATTTTGAATTAGGTGATTATGTGCGTCAAGGTCAAGTTTTGGCAGTTGTAAAATCGAACGAAGTGTTGGATTTGGTACAGCAAAAGCGTTATCATCAAAATCAAATGGATTTGATTCGAAAACAAATCAAGTCGAAAAAAGAATTGTTGAATGATGGAATGGCTTCTCAACCCGAAGTTACAGAGGCAGAACACGAATTACAATCAACGCAAATTGAAATTGATAAAATCAATGCAACCTTGAGAATGTATCGTGCGGTTGGCAATGGTCAATTCCAGATTTTATCACCTAAAAATGGTTATATCGTTCAGAAAAACATGAGCGTTGGTCAATCTATTATTTCAGATTCAGAAGATAATTTATTTTCTATTTCTAATTTGAAACAAGTTTGGGTAATGGTAAATATTTACGCCAATAATCTGCAATATGTAAAAAAAGGAGATGCTGTAAAAGTGAAATCTATGGCGTATCCTGATCGAATTTATGTTGGAAAAATTGATAAAATATACAATGTGTTTGATGAAAATGAACACGTTTTGAAAGCGCGTGTTGTGTTAGAAAATCAAGATTTGAACTTGATGCCAGGTTTGAGTGCAGATATTATTATCGATAAACAAAATATTGTAGGAAATGCATTTGCGATACCAAACAAAGCCAAAGTTTTTGAGAACAACAAGGAATATGTGGTGGTATATAAAAATGATTGTACAATGGATATTCGAAAAATTACGACGATTGGTCAGAATGAAGAATTCACATTTGTTAGCGAAAAGTTTGCTCCAAATGAGAAAGTTATTTCTCGAAACGCTCTAATGATATTTGAGGAATTAAATAAATAATAAATGAAAAAGTTAGTACAATCAGTCGTAACTTTTTCGTTACGAAATACAACCTTTGTTTTATTTGCTGTATTTGCATTACTCTTTGCAGGTATATTTTCTTTAAAACATACACCAATAGAGGCATTTCCGGATGTAACAAATACTAGAGCTCGTATTATAACACAATGGCCAGGAAGAAGTGCTGAGGAAATGGAAAAATTGGTGACTCTACCAGTTTCAAAAGTAATGAATAGTATTCCGCATAAATCTAATATTCGTTCAATTTCTCTTTTCGGATTATCTGTTGTAACGGTTCAGTTTGAAGATGGAGTAGATGATTTTTATGCACAACAATATGTATCGAATAAATTGAGTGGAGTTGATTTACCAGAAGGAGCTGATGCAGATATTGAACCGCCTTCTGGTGCTACAGGAGAGATTTTTCGTTATGTGATCAAAAGTGATTTACCGATCAAGGAAGTTACCGCGATACAAGATTGGGTAATAGAACGTGAATTGCTTTCTGTATCAGGAGTTGCAGATGTTGTAAGTTTTGGTGGAGAAGAAAAAACGTATGAAATTAAAATTAATCCAACAGAATTAAAGAATTATAATTTATCGCCTTTAGATGTTTATGAAGCAGTTTCTAAATCAAATATAAATGTTGGTGGAGATGTGATTCAGCAAGGAGATCAAGCTTATGTAATTCGTGGTGTTGGTTTACTAGATAAGATAGAGGATATCGGAAATATTACTGTCGCTCTAAATGGTTCTACACCAATTTTGATCAAAAATGTGGCAGATGTTGTCATTTCGAATAAACCACGTTTGGGGCAAGTTGGTTACAATAAGCATGATGATATGGTAGAAGGAATTGTTGTGATGTTGCGTGGTGAAAATCCATCCGAAGTCATTGAAAATCTGAAAGCGAAGATTGAAGAATTGAATACAAGAACTTTACCAGATAATGTGAAAATTGAAACAGTTGTAGATCGTACCAAATTGGTGGATAATACAGTACATACGGTTTCTAAAAATATTATTGAAGGTATTTTATTGGTATCATTAATTGTTTTTGTTTTTTTATATAATTGGAAATCAACATTTATTGTAGCTTCGGTTATTCCGCTTTCATTTTTGTTCGCAATTATCATGTTGAAAATACAAGGATTACCAGCGAATTTAATTTCAATGGGGTCACTGGATTTTGGATTGTTGTTAGAAGGAACTTTGGTAATTGTAGAAACAGTTTTTGTTGCTTTAGCTACAATGCAACATAAAGTAGGAGCAGAACGTTTCGCAAAAATGAGTAAAATGGGTGTTATAAAGAAAAGTGCAGGAAGTGTAGCTTCTTATATTTTCTTTGCCTTACTTATTCTTATTGTTGCTTTATTACCGATATTTTCATTCCAAAAAGTGGAAGGTAAAATGTTCTCTCCTTTAGCATTTACATTAGGATACGCATTATTAGGATCTTTAATATTAAGTCTAACTTATGTTCCTGCAATGTGTAAGTTGCTTTTTAAGAAAAATATGGAGGAGAAAGAGAACTTTATTACTCGATTTTTTCAGAAAACTATTTTTGGATTATATGAAACTGCATTTCGTTATAAAAAGGCAACAATAGGAATCTTTTTAGGAATTTTAGCTCTTTGTTTGTTTAAGTTCTCGCATTATGGATCAGAATTTCTTCCAAAACTGAATGAAGGAGCAATTTACATTCGTGCAACTTTACCAAATAGTGTCAATTTACAAGAATCAACTCGATTAACAAAAGAGATGAAAGAGTTGATGCAGAAAGATTGTGATGAAATTGATTTTATTTTAACACAAACAGGTCGTCCAAATGATGGAACAGATCCAACAGGATTCTTTAATATTGAGTTTAATGTTCAATTAAAAGATGAAAAAGATTGGAAGCGCAAGATTTCAAAAGAAGAGATTATTCAAGAGATGCGAGATAAACTAAATCATTATCCAGGAATTGTATTTGGATTTTCGCAACCCATTCAAGATAATGTCGAAGAATATGTAGCTGGTGTAAAAAGTTCATTAGTTATTAAGATTTTTGGTGATGATTTGTATGATTTAGAAAAATATGCAAACAAGGTCGCTACTTCTATCGAAAAAGTAAATGGAATAACGGATATCAATGTTTATAAAAATATTGGTTTACCTGAACTTAGAATAGAATTGAGTGATTCAAAAATGGCGAAATATGGTATTAGTACAGCGGATGTTCAGGCAGTAATTGAAATGACAATTGGTGGACAAGCAGCTACTAAGTTTTATGAAAATGATCGACAGTTTGATGTTATTCTTCGTTTTCAGGAAGCTTATAGAGATACTCCTGAGAAAATTGGAAATATTTTGATTCCAACAAGTAATGGGAACAATGTTCCTTTGCAGGAAATAGCTACAATTGGTTATCAAACAGGACCTGCTTTTATTTATCGAGAAGGAAATAGTCGATATATCGGTGTAGGATTCAGTATAGAAGGTCGTGATTTAGGAAGTACAATCGATGAAGCGAAGAAAGTAGTGGCGAAAGAAGTTAAATTACCGAAAGAAAATTACATGGAATGGGCTGGTGAATTCGAAAGTAAAGAGCGTGCAGCAAAACAATTAGCAATGGTCGTTCCGATTTCGTTAGTTTTGATTTTATTATTATTGTATACCAATTTCGGAAATGTAAAAGACACAGCGATAGCTGCATTAACACTGCCTTTTGCTTTTATTGGAGGATTTATTTCGCTTTGGGTAACAGGAACCATTTTTGGTATATCTGCGGGAATAGGTTTTATTATTCTTTTTGGAGTAGCAACGATTGATGGAATTGTTCTAATTGGTGTTATTCGAGATAATTTAAAGCATAAAATGCAATTAAAAGAAGCAATAGTCAATGGTGTTAAAAGTAGAATACGCCCTGTTGTGATGATTGCGCTTATGGGATCGATGGGATTATTACCAGCAGCACTTTCTACCGGAATGGGATCAGAAATTCAAAAGCCTTTGGCAATTATGATTGTAGGAGGATTAATTATTTGTTTAATCTTATCCTTTACAATTCTTCCAGTTGTATTTTATTATGCATATAGAAAAGAATATCAACAGAAATTCCTGAAATAATTTGTGTAGTTGTTTTATATAAAGGAGTTTTTATCAAAAGGTAAAAACTCCTTTTTTATTGATTATGAATGAGTAAATCTAGAATAATTAATTATAAAGTAGAAGACCACTTAGAACCAAACGTTACGTTACCTTCTTGAAGTACAATATCTGAATGTAAAAATTTTGCGGCATCTGCTGACTTTTTCACTTTAACGCTACTTCGTTCCATCATCTCTTTTTCATATTGTTGTAAAACTTCTTCACGTAAATTAATCTGTTTATTTTGAATATTATTATAAGCTGATGTTATTTTTTGTGCTAACAATAAAGCATCTAATAAAGCTTGATTTGCACCTTGTCCTTTAAAAGGACTCATAGGATGAGCTGCATCGCCAATTAAAGTGACAGAGCCAGCATTTTCTAGTAAATTTGACATTAATAAATCTCGATCATAAACGGGGTATCCAGTGATTTGTTTGGGTTCTGTAGCTGCAATAATTTCAGGAATAGGAGAGTGCCAATGCGTTCTTTTAGCAACTTCTATTTTTAAAGCCTCTGAACCTTTTTTACTCAAAGCTATCGCTTCATTTTCTAACATTGGAAAACTAAATTGCCACATAACCGAATCTTTGTCATAAGGCATCATATACATTCGTTCAGTTCCATTTGCTGTTTGAAATACCGTTGCTCCATCCAACAAATGATTTTCTAAATTAGTTAAAGCATCCAGTTTACAAATACCTAAAATAACAATACACCCCAAATAACGTAATGGAGTATTTTCCTCATTTATAATCAATCGACGAACTATACTTCGTATGCCATCAGCACCAACAAGTAAATCAGCTTTAAAGTGTTTTTGAATTCCATCAACATCAAACGTTAATTCTATTTTATCATCAACATTAAAATCGACTAATTGATGATTCCATAAAACTTGATTATTGCCACCTAATTGATTTAAAAAAGCTAAGCGTAAAGATTGTCTCGCAATGTGAATATTGGTATGTTTATTTTTGTTTTTAGCTTCAATCGCTTCTTTATCTTGCAATTTTCTTATTCCCCATTCGCCAATCACATTTCCTTCTATAGTATGTGCTAAATGCAATGTAGAAACGATTCCTTCCTCTAAAGTTTGGATTCCAAATTTTTTTAATTCTTTACTAGCTTGCTGTAACGTTAGTCCATAACCTTGGGAACGATCGTTGAAAGCTCGATCACGTTCAAAAAGTGTAAAAGGAATTTGACGATGTAAACACGCTAATGCTAATGCAATTCCACCAATTCCAGCTCCGACAATTGCAACATGAGGATATTTTTTTTCGTTGGGTGATGGATGTTCATTTGTAGTTGTCAAACCGGTTCCTGAGCAGACAGTACAGATCTGCATCGAACTTTTTGGTTTATTTGGAGTAATAAAATTTTCATTCTTTTTAGATTGAGCAACAGCTGATTCATAACGCGATAGTTTCCTTTTCGAAACTCCTTGACTTTTTTTTCCAAGTCCATTACAATTCTTGCAACTTATCCAATTTTCTCGAGTACTCAATTTAAAAATTTTTGCAAAAATAAGATTAAAGTAGCTATTTAGAAAAATCTAATCGTAAAAGATAGAATTAATACATGAATAATGAATTTTTCTGTAATAATAGTTTTCATTATTCAACTTCTTTATAGTGATGATTCTACAACCTTTTTCAGAGATTTTAGAATGGGTTTAATATATCCGGACTATCATTTATTATAAAAGTGGAATGTATATACAATCCGTTGGACTTATAATTTTGGTCAAAAATAAAATCAATTGAAAAAATTATTAAATCATATTGTTTTAGAACCAAAATTACATGTAAAGTGGCTTAATACACTTTCGTTTATGGAAAATGCAGGAGCACGAAAGATTTCGGCATGTGAGCACAAAACTTTTGTGAATCTTATCCAATTGAAACATGCAGCTGAGGAACATCGCCATGCTTATTATTTGAAAAAGCAAATTATAAAATTAATTCCAGATGCTTGTGTCAATTATGAGCCTATTTATCTTTTAGCACCAAAAGCAACAATGTATTATTTACATCAATTAGATATTCAGGTTTGTCGTTTGTTGAAGAAAGAATTTAATCTTGATGGGGAAGATTTAAAATACGCAGCTTATTTGTTTGTGACTTACGCTATAGAAGTGAGGGCAGATGAATTGTATCCAATATATCAAGATATTTTGACGGCGCATCAACAAAAAGTGATGGTAAAATCTATTATTGTTGAAGAAGAAGGTCATCTTGAAGAAATGATTTCACAATTAAAAGAATTTCATAGAGAATGGAAAATCTATGCAAATCAAGTGATACAACTAGAAGAAGTGTTATTTATGAATTGGATTTCTGCAATTGAAAATGAACTGAATAATGTCGAAATTTTTTAATTCATTGCGACTATCTCTATTTGAAAGAGAACAAAAAGGAATTAAAAGAACATTAAAAGTTCGTTCTTCTGGAATTGATTTTTATAGTAATGATTATTTAGGATTAGCTAAAAATGAAATCTTACATCAGCAGATTTTAAATGAGTTTATAGCGCAACCATCTTTACTTTATGGTTCTACTGGAGCACGTTTGATTAGTGGGAATTCTGATTATCTAAGTGAAACGGAAGAGATGATAGCAAATGAACATAAAGTGGAAGCTGCATTACTTTTTTCATCTGGATATAATGCCAATTTAGCACTTTTTTCTGCACTTTTAACTCGACATGATGTTGTTTTAGTTGATGAAAATATACATCGATCAGTACATGACGGGATTAAATTATCCAACGCAAAAAAAATAAAGTTTAAACATAACGATTTAGATCATTTAGAGAAACTATTGCAAAGAGTAAAAGAGCGTTGTTTTATCGCGGTAGAAAGTTTGTATTCGATGGATGGTGATTGTGCTCCATTAATTGAACTGGTTGAATTAGCCAATAAATACAATGCAGAATTAGTGGTAGATGAAGCTCATGCTTTTGGTGTTTTTGGTTACGGATTGGTTCATCAATTCGGTTTACAATGCAAAGTGTTTGCAACGGTTGTAACTTATGGAAAAGCGATGGGAATGAGCGGTGCCACGATTTTAGCTAATCAGTTAGTGATTGATTATCTCATTAATTATGCTTCACCTTTTATTTACACCACAGCTATTGCTGATTTTCATGTGACAGGTTTACGAAAAGGTTATCAGTTTATCAAAGAAAATAAATCGCTTCAAGAAAGTTTACAATATAATATCTCACATTTTAGAAATAGTGGCTTAACGAGTTCTTCAAATAAAAATAGTCCAATTCAAATTCTAAAGTTTGAGTCTAGGAGTCAATTAACCAAAATCCAAAATCAATTAGAAGAGGCAGGAATAAACACTTTTGCAGTATTTCCGCCTACAGTAGCAGAAGAGCGCTTAAGAATCTGTTTGCATGCTTTTAACACACAAGAAGAAATTAATCAATTAATAGAAAAGATAAAAGAAAATGTCTAAACAATTATTTGTTACAGGGATAGGAACAGAAGTTGGGAAAACGATGGTTTCAGCAATATTAACTGAAGTTTTACAAGCTGATTATTGGAAACCAATACAATCGGGAGATTTAGATTCATCAGATAGTTTGTTGGTAAAATCGTTAACTTCTCCAGAACTGAAAATTCATCAAGAACGTTATCGCTTGCAAAAAGCCGCTTCGCCTCATCAATCTGCAAAAGAAGAAGATATTGAGATTAATTTAAATGATTTTGAATTTCCCAAAACAACCAATTCTCTTATTGTTGAAGGAGCAGGAGGATTATTTGTTCCTATTAATGAAGAAGATTTTATGATTGATCTTATTCAGCAGTTTAATCTTCCAGTAGTTATGGTTACAACGAATTACTTGGGTTGTATTAATCATACATTATTAACGATTGAAATACTGAAATTAAGAAATATCGCTATCGAATATTTTGTGTTTAATGGAGAGTTTGATGAAGACACTTCTCGTGTTATAAAAAATCATTTGTCTCCGGATATTTCTATCATCATTATACCAAAACTCAATTCAATAAACTCAAGCGAAGTGAGAAATATAGCAGAAACAATTAAGTATCAATTTAATATTTAAAATACAATGAAAGTATCAAACGAAACACGCCATGATTGGACGAAAGAAGAAATCGAAAAAATCTATCATCAACCATTATTAGATTTAGTATATCACGCATCCAAAAAACATCGAGAATGGCACAATGCAAGAGAAGTACAAGTATGCACCTTGTTATCTGTAAAAACAGGTGGTTGTCCCGAAGATTGCTCATATTGCGGACAAGCAGCGCGTTATCATACCGATATTAAAGTAGAAGCTTTGTTACCAACTGCAACAGTATTAGCACATGCAAAGAAAGCAAAAGAAGCGGGCTCATCACGTTTTTGCATGGCAGCTGCTTGGCGAGAAGTACGAAATAATCGAGATGGTTAAAGGTGTAAATGAATTGGGATTAGAAGTATGTTGTACATTAGGAATGTTGACAGAAGAGCAGGCAATTCGTTTGCAAGAAGCAGGTTTACATGCTTATAATCATAATTTAGATACTTCCGAAGCTTATTACGATGAGATTATTTCTACTCGTAAATTTGATAATCGAATCAATACGATACAAAATGTGCGAAAGGCTGGGATTACAGTTTGTTCGGGTGGAATTATTGGCTTAGGAGAAACGCATCAAGATCGAATTTCTATGCTATTAACTTTGGCAACAATGTCAAAACATCCAGAATCTGTACCTGTAAATGCTTTAGCAAGAGTAAAAGGAACACCTTTAGAAAATAATCCGAAAGTAGATATTTGGGATATGGTTCGTATGATTGCTACAGCTCGTATTGTGATGCCTTCTTCGATTGTGCGTTTAAGTGCTGGTCGAATAGAAATGACAGAAGTTGAGCAAGCTTGGTGTTTTATGGCTGGAGCGAATTCGATTTTTACAGGAGAGCGTGAATCCTTACTGGTAACGCCTAATCCTGGGGTAACAGAGGATATGAAAATGTTTGAAAATTTAGGTTTAATACCAATGGTTAAACAAGAAACAACTCAGACATGTACACATTAAAAGAACGCGATCAGTTGGTGAATTGGCATCCTTATACGCAGATGAAAAAAGCCAATAATATTATTCCAATTGTAAGAGGAGAAGGAAGTTATATTTACGATGAAAATAACAAACAATATATTGACGCTGTTTCATCGTGGTGGGTAACGCTGCATGGACATGCGCATCCGTATATTGCACAAAAAATGCACGAACAGCTAACAACTTTGGAACATGTTATTTTTGCAGGATTTACGCATCGACCTGCAATTGAATTGTCTGAACGTTTGTTGGCTCTTTTACCTCAAAATCAAAAGAAAGCATTTTATAGCGACAATGGATCAACAGCGATTGAGGTAGCATTAAAAATGTGTTTACAATATCATTTCAATAAAAAAGAAGATAGACCTGTGATTTTAGCGTTCAAAAATGCCTATCATGGTGATACTTTTGGCGCGATGTCTGTAAGTGGAAGAGGAATTTGGACAGAACCTTTTAGTGAAAAGCTTTTTGATGTTATATTTATTGATACGCCGAATGCAGAAAATATAGAAGCGATTAAATCGCAAATAAAAGAAGTTGCAACTAAAGTAGCGTGTTTTATTTACGAACCTTTGGTTCAAGGAGCTTCGGGGATGTTGATGCATGAGGCTGAATATTTAGATCAATTGATGAGTTGCTGTAGAGCATATCATATTTTAATGATTCAAGATGAGATTTTTGTAGGATTTGGTCGTACAGGTAAATTATTTGCAGTAAATCATTTGACAGAAGTTCCAGATATTATGTGTTTTTCGAAAGGTTTAACAGGTGGTACTTTGCCTTTGGGCGTTACAACTTGTACAGATAGAATTTACCAAGCCTTTTATGCTGATGATTTGAATAAGACGTTATTTCACGGGCATTCTTTTACGGCAAGTCCATTAGCGTGTACCGCTGCGTTAGCAAGTCTTGATTTGTTATTACAGACTTCTATACAACAGCAAATAGCAAATATTGTACATCAACATCAACATTTTGTTGTGTCTATTCAAGATCATCCTAAAGTAAAAGTGATAAGACAATGCGGCACTATTTTGGCGTTGGAATGGAATACAAATGAAGAAACATCTTATTTTAGTGATATACACGAAAAGCTATATCCTTACTTTTTAGAGAAAGGTATATTATTGCGTCCTTTAGGGAATATTATTTATTTAGTTCCTCCTTATTGTATTTCGACTGATGATCTAAATTATATTTATGATACGATTCGTCAAGCTTTAATCGAATTGTTTTAATGTTAAGTTCTAAATGACGCTTATAAGATTAAAAAGATAAAAAAATCTCCCTTTTGGGAGATTTTAGTTTATATAATATTGTCAAATATTTGAAAATTATCATTTTATGATAAATGTTCTCTTATTTTTTTGATTAAAAAGCTTCCCTTAGTTTTGCAAAAAAAATAGTTTGTCTTTTCGATTTCGAGTCCATTTATCTAATAAATCCATTTATGTTATAGCGCTTATTGTAAGTGTTATTGCTGTTTTTGCTCTTGTTATATTGAGTTTTTTAATTAATAAAGAAAGTCAAAAAAATAATGATGAGTTTGTCAAAAAAAGTTTTTTGAGGAAATATGAAGCAGTTGAATTTGAGTTTAAAAACATCGAAGAATATCAAGAAGTTTTAAAAAAAGTTGTTAAAAAGACAAATGAAAAAAATGTAGCAGATCATTTTTTGGTTTTGAATGAATTAAATTCAAATCGAAAGTTAATTCGCCATGATTGGTTTTCTATTCATTCTCCAGAAACAAATTATTTTCCTGATGAATCAATCCTTTCAAAAGCTATCAATCAACCAAATATTAAAGAATTTCAATCGATATATACTACAAAAAATCAACAGATTGATAATTTTTTATTGGATTATAAAGACACGTTGTATTGGGTAAATTACGATTCTATCAAGTTGTCTAATGGACAAAATATGTATTACGGTTCGACGATTAATCTGTTTGATTTGTATAATTTTTTTACGACAGTAGATGCAACTTCGTCCAATTATATGTATGTTTTCAATAAAGATGGAATTTGTATTACGCATCCTAATGAAAAATTTATTGGGAAAAATGTTTTCGATTTTACAGATATTCAGCCAAGCGATACGATAACGAGCACAATTAATTCTAATTTTTCGCAAGATTTATATACGTTGAATGATGCTTCGTCCGAGTTTATAAAAGATACGGATATCAAACGTTTTATAAAACCTTTACACACCAAGAATTTTGATGGATATATTGTCGTGAATCATTTGAGTTATATCATTGATGAAAATGTAGAACGAACTAAATTTTATGTAGGTTTTATTTTCTTGGGAACTGTTTTTTTAATTATCATTATCTTTTTGTTATTCAATAAAATAACATCTAAAACATACAAGGAAAAAGCGTTTGTAATCGAAGAAAAAAATAGGTTATCAATTGAAAATGAAAAGATTAAAAATGCGAATACTCTAACGCAATTACAACAATTAAAGAATCAGATTAATCCACATTTTTTATTCAATTCGTTGAATTCACTTTATATGTTAATTGGTTTGAACAAAGAGAATGCGCAGAAATTCACGATGAATCTTTCTAAAATTTACCGATATCTTATTGTTCCGCCAAAGGAAAATATAGTGCTTGTAAAAAAGGAATTAGATTTTATTGCACAATACATGGATTTGCATAAAAGTAGATTTTCGGAAGAATTGATTTTTGATTTACAAATCGAAGATTCGAAAAGCTTAGAAAAAAACATTCCATATTTGGCATTACAGATTGTTGTAGAAAATGCAATAAAACATAATATTGCTACAATTGATCAACCTTTGACTATAAATATTGTTGTAAAATCTGATTTGATTATCGTCAAAAATACTTTTCAGAAAAAAAATAAAGCGACAGAAAATGAGAAATTTGGTTTAAACTATTTACAAAAAATCTATCATTTTTATCAAATTGATAATTTCTCAACAAAAGTAGAAAATGAAGAATTTATTTGTTTTTTACCTTATATCGAACCAAAATATCCATTCACTCCAAAAAACTAACCACTCACTCCAAAAAACTATTATTATAAGAAAACTGCGCTTAAGTTTATGCCATAATTAATGATAATTTAATGTTCGAATGAGTCATAATAAGGAAAGAAAGAATTATAAATTAGCACTATATCTTGGTTTGGCAATGTCTTCGGCTGTTGTTTATGGACAAAAGAAAGAGGATAAAAAAGCTGAAAAAGATAAAACAGAGAAAAAGGATTCTACTGTAACGAAAGTTAAAAAAATAGATGAATTAATCAAGAAAGGAAGCTACAAGAAAGGTTTGTTTAATACCATTCAAGTAAAAACTGATATCTATTTCGAAATTCCAGATAGTTTATTTGGACGCCAATTTTTGGTTGTGAATAAATTGTCTCAAGTTCCAATGGAAGTTAACGAAGCGGGCTTGAACAAAGGAATGAATTACGAAAACAAAGTGATTTCTTTTTATCATGATAAAGTAGCTAAAAAAGTGTGGGTCAAAACAATTGTTCCACAAGTTTCTTCACCTAAAAATGACGCAATCACAGCTTCTGTAAAGGATAATTTCTCAGAATCGATTATTGAGGTTTTTGATATAGAAGCTCAAAATAATGATTCTACAGCTGTTGCGATTAAAGTGAACAAAATTTTTGATGGAAATCAAAAAAGTTTTAATGATGTATTAACGAACATAGGTTTAGGAGGTTCGGTAAAGGCAAATCTATCGTATGTGGAAAATGTGAAAACATTTCCAGAAAACATTGTGGTTAAGTCTCAGTTAACGACAAGTGTAAATGAAGGAGGGGTAGATTTGGCTGTTACCTTAGGTGTTACAAGTAATATTGTTTTACTTTCGACAACTCCTATGCAACCTAGGTTAGCAGATAATCGTGTGGGATATTTCACAGAAAAACATTGGTTTTTTAATGATGCTCAACACAAAATGGAAGATCAACGCTTTATTACAAAATGGCGTTTGGAACCAAAAGACGAGGATAAGGAAAAATATCTAAAAGGTGAATTAGTAGAACCTAAGAAACCAATTATTTATTACATCGATCCTTCGACACCAAAACAATGGCGCCAAAAAATTATTGCTGGTGTACACGATTGGCAAGTTGCTTTTGAGCAAGCTGGTTTCAAAAATGCGATTATAGCAAAAGAACCAACTGCTGATGACAAAGATTTTGATATTGATGATGTACGTTACTCAGTAATTACGTATGCAGCTTCACCAAAGTCAAATGCAATGGGACCTTCTGTGGTTGATCCGCGTAGTGGTGAAATTTTAGAGGCGGATATTATTTGGTGGCACAATGTAATGACTTCTTTGCATGATTGGATGCGTATTCAAACAGGTCCAATTGATCCAAAAGCAAGAGGAAATAAATTTAGTGATGAACACATGGGAGAAGCAATTCGTTTTGTGTCTTCTCATGAAGTAGGACATACATTTGGTCTGAAACATAATATGGGCGCTTCTTTTTCTTATCCAGTAGAATCTTTACGTTCGAAAGAATTTACAGATAAAATGGGTGGAACTGCACCGTCTATTATGGATTATGCGCGTTATAATTATGTGGCACAGCCAGAAGATGGTGTTACAGCAATTACGCCAAAAATCGGTTTGTATGATAAATATGCAATCGAATGGGGATATCGTTGGTTTCCAAATCAAGAAACAGAAAAAGCATCGCTTCGTAAAATGATTGAAAAGCACGAAGATGATCCAATGTATTTTTATGGTGAACAACAAAGCTATTTAAGTACAATTGATCCGCGTTCTCAATCAGAAGATTTAGGTGATGATGCTGTTTTGGCAAGTGAATATGGAATGAAAAATCTAAAACGTGTTTCAGAAAATATCTTGAAATGGACGTACGAAGATGGAAAAAGCTATATCAACACAGGGAAACTTTATTACCAAACAATAGGGCAGTGGGATTTATATTCTAATCATGTTTTAGCAAATGTTGGTGGGATTTATTTAAACAACACTTATTTCGGAATTGATAAAAAAGCATACGAACCAGTTCCTGCAGATATGCAACGTAAAGCAGTTAATTATTTAAACGAAAATGTGATTCAATTACCAAAATGGTTATTCTTTAATGATATTTTAGATAAAACGTATGCAATCAAAAATTCGCCAATGGGACCTTACGAGCAAACGCCGTATACATTAGCGAGAGAAATGCAATATGGATTGATTTATAATTTATTTACTGACGATCGCTTATTGCGCATGTTAGAAAATGAATTGAAACACCAAGAATTAAAATCTAATGAAAAAATTTATACAGTTGAAAATTTATTTGATCAAGTAAGAAGTGCAGCTTTTGATAAAAAATCAAACTTAACTATTCTTGAAAAAATGACTCAAAAAAATTACGTTGATGCCTTAATCGTTTCAACAAACAAATTATTTGAAAAAACAACTGTAGCAGGACTTACAATTGACCAAAACCTACAAGTACCAACTATCTGTAATTATTTAGACGAAGAAAAAATGGCGCGTAACATTAACTATTCTTCTATGAAAAGAGTGTCGGAAGTGACAACCTATAAAAGAGCAGAATTGCAACGTGTTTTGACTTTGTTAAACAAGAAAAAGAATAATGGAGATGCGTCTACAAAAGCGCATTATGCTGATTTAATTATTCGTATTAAAGAAGCTTTAAAGTAAGATATAGAAATGAAAAAGACACTCATTCTTTTGCCACTTTTTGCGGCAAGTATTGCGTTTTCTCAAGAAAAGAGAGTGATTACAGGTTCGGTTCAAGACGAAAAATCGTTGGTTGGAATTGCTGGTGCGTCTGTTAAAATTGAAGCTCAATCAATTTCGACAAAAACAGATCAAAAAGGAATTATAGAAAGTGTAACGGTTGGTACTGTTACAGATGAAGATGGTTTCTTTTCATTAGAAGTACCTGCAGGTACAAAATCTGTATTAATTAGTTATTTAGGTTACGATTCTAAATTAGTTGAACTTTCTACAGATTTATCAACATATCATGTAAGCTTAAAATCAACTTTAGGTGAAGTTCTTCCAGAAAATAATGATTTAAAAGAAGTTGTTGTTACAGGTTATCAAAAAATTGAAAAACGGAAACTAACATCGGCAGTATCAACTGTAAAAATGGATGATATTCAACAAGCTGGTGTTGCTAGTGTTGATCAATTGTTAAGCGGACAAATTGCTGGTGTAGCTGTTTCTACAGAAACTGGTTCGCCTGGTTCACCAAGTAAAATTAGAATTCGTGGTACGGCTTCTCTTTCTGGTCCACAAGATCCGTTATGGGTGATTGATGGTTTACCATTAGAAGGAAATGATGTGCCAAACTTTAACGATAAAGATAACATCGATCAATTGCAAAACTTTTCTATCGCTGGATTAAATCCAAACGATATCGAAGATATTACAATCCTTAAAGATGCTGCTGCAACAGCTATTTATGGTGCAAGAGCTGCAAATGGTGTAATTTCGATTACAACAAAACGCGGTAAAAAAGGCGCTATGACGGTTAATTTTTCTGCGAATACATTTGTAACAGCTCGTCCAGATTTTGGTCGTTTAAATTTACTAAATGCTTCTCAGAAAGTTGATCTTGAATTAATGCTTGCTAGTCGCGATGATTTAACGTATCGTACTGATAAAGGCGAAGTAATGCGAATTTTGCAAAAGAATGGTCAATTAAATGCTTTACGAAATGGAGGTTTTAATTCTTTAGATCTTATCACGCAAAATCAAATTAATTCTTTACGAAATAACACAACCGATTGGGGAAAATTATTGTATCGTAATGCAATTAATACACAATACGGTTTGAGTATTTCAGGAGGAAATGATCGTTCTGATTATTACTTCTCATTAGGATATTATGATGAGCAAGGAACAACGATCGGAACAGGTTTTGAACGTTATAATCTTACTTTAAAAAACAATTATAAACTTAACGATAAATTAGATGTAGGGATTTCTATTTTTGCAACTTCAAGTGATAAAAAATCTTTTGTAACAGATGCAGATGCGTCTATCAATCCGATTAATTATTCACGAAATGCGAATCCATATTTATCTCCATTCAATGCAGATGGTTCTTATCGTTATGACAACGATATTGATGGATTTGAAGATCGTTCTGTTCCATTCAATTTTATCGAAGAAAGAGAAAACACAAATTATACATTAAAAAACCGTTCGTTAAAAGGTATTATTGATCTTAATTATCAATTAGCAAAAGGTTTAAAATTAACATCTCAATTCGGAATTCAGTACGATAGTAACAAAACAGAAAAATACGCTGAGCAAGAAACTTATTTTACGCGTAAAATGAAAGAAGGAACGCGTTATTATAAATCTGGACAATATTTGTATTTCTTACCTGACGGAGGAGTTAAACAAAATTGGGATAACGAATTTTTTCAATATAACTGGAAGTTACAAGGAACATATAGTACTACGATTAACAATCGTCACGAAATTGATTTGATGGCTGGGACAGAAATTCGTCATACACAAAACGAAACGACTTTAACACGTGCTTTTGGTTACAATAAAACGACGAAAACAGGAACGCCAATCGTTTTCCCAAATTCAAGTTTTGCAGCAGAAAAACGTTACGAAACGTATAGAGAAATGCCAACGGAAGAAAATGCTTATGTATCTACATTTGCAACCGCTTCGTATACATTAGACAGAAAATATACAGTTTTTGGTAGTGTTCGTTATGATGGTACAAATTTATTCGGTGTTAATAAAAAATATAAATACTTACCAATTTGGGCAGTTTCTGCTTCTTGGTTAGTTTCAAAAGAATCGTTTATGGAGAACATCGATTTTATTTCGAATCTTCGTTTACGCGCTTCTTATGGTTTACAAGGAAATATTGATCGTAATACTTCACCTTTCTTTATTGGTGAATATAATGATGCAACAATTTTACCAGGTAATAAAGAAGATATTATCAATGCGATTAATTTACCAAATGATTTGTTGCGTTGGGAAAAAACAACGAATACAAATGTTGGGTTAGATTTAGGTCTTTTCAAAAATCGTATCAACCTTGCTGTTGATGTTTACAATCGTAAAGGAACAGATATGATTAGTATGCGCGAAACACCATTAGAAACAGGTTTTGAATATACAATGGTGAATTGGGGAGAATTAACAAACAAAGGTTTCGAGATTGCTTTAACAACTCGCAACATTGATAAGAAAAACTTTAAATGGTCGACAACAATTAATTTTGCGCACAACAAAAGTAAAGTTCTTAAAGAGCAACAACGTGAAAATAGTTTAATTCCATCTCGTGAAGGTTTACCTGTAAATGCAATTTTTGCTTTAAAAACAGCTGGATTTGACGAATACGGAAATCCAATGTTTTGGAAAGGAGATGAAAAAGTTTCTGCAAAAGAATTCTTTGCTTTATATGACTTATACGAAGATTTTTTACCAGGAGAAATTGTGGATTCTAAATTAACAAGCGAAGAAAAACGTAAATTATTTACTTATATCGGAGATCGCGATCCTAAATTTACAGGAGGTATTATCAATAATTTCAAAATTCACAATTTTGATTTAACGATTTCTGCAGCATTCAATTTAAAACAAACGGTGATGAAAACACCTTCTTATCGTGGAATGGAATTGGATCCAGGTCGTAATTATACGCAAGATATTTTCGAGGCAGGTTCTACACTTCCAGGAATTACAAGTCCAATTAAAGGAGATAACGATAGTTGGATGGCGAACAAATGGTTTGCAGGAAACAATGCAAACGCGTACAATTTATTAGACATTTGGGCGAAAGAAATTAGTTATATGCGAATCAGTAGTATTCGTCTTGGTTATACTTTACCAAACAAATATGTTGAGGTTGTCGGTTTCAAAAGCGCTCGTTTTAGCTTAGAAGGACGTAATTTATTTGTATTTAGTAATGGATACAAAGGTTATTTTGATCCAGAAACTTACGGAAATATTTATGCACAACCAATTGCTAAATCTGTAACAGTAGGACTTAATGTTTCTTTCTAAATTTTAAATCAAATGAAAAAAATATTTTTATTATTAAGCATAGTTGCAGTTAGCTTTACAGCAGTTAGTTGTGACAATTACTTGGATATTGAACCAGATGGAAAAGTGATTCCAAAAACGGTAGAAGATTACCGTATGGTTTTAACGAATTCTTATTCAAAATATCCAACACACAAGTCGTTGACAGCTTTACGTACGGATGAGGTTACATTGAATGAATACTCAAATGACTTTATTTCGTACCGAGAAATTGCACAATGGAAGGATACAAATCCAGATCAAATATCAATTCAATTTCCTTGGGTTAGTTTTTATACGGTGATTTTTTATGCCAATCAAATCATCAACGAAGGACCAAAAACAATGGAAAACTCTGCTGAAAAAGATCAATTATTAGCAGAAGCTTATGCGTTACGTGCGTATGCGTATTTTGATTTGGTGAATTTATACGGAAAACCATATAATTCAGCAACAGCAAGTACAGACAAAGGTGTTCCTCTAAATTTAAAAGTAGATTTAGAAGCAACGCTTAAACCATCATCTGTTCAAGAAGTTTATAATCATATTGAGTCTGATTTATTGCAAGCGACAAAGTTGATGAAAATGAATCAGCAATTAGCTGGATTAAATTATAGATTCTCGAATGCAGCTTTAAAAGCTTTAGAAGCAAGAATCGCTTTGTATAAAAATGAATGGCAAAAAGCAATTGATTTTTCTGATTCTACATTAAAAATCAAAGGTGATTTAGTGAATCTGAACACAACAAAACAAGTTCCAAATCATTATACATCTGCCGAATCTATTTTAGCTTTAGACAATACATTGAATCCTGCAATTCAGTATATGTCATATGCTTCACCAGAACTGTTAAGTAGTTATGATACAGAAAATGATCTACGTTTTCCGCTTTATTTTGAGAAAAGTGGATCAAAATATAAAGTTATCAAAGGTGGAAATTCAGAGTTCAAAACGTCTTTCCGCGTAGCTGAATTATATTTTATCAAAGCTGAATCATATTTGAAATTAAATAAGTTAGATCAAGCAAAAGCAACTTTATTTTCAGTTTTACAAAATCGTTATACAGCAACTGGTTTTGCAAAATTACAAACAGAAATTTCTGCGATGAATTCTACTGAATTGATGAAGTTTATTTTAGATGAACGTTTTAGAGAATTTGCGTTAGAAGGACAACGTTGGTACGATTTACGTCGAGCAAATCAAAAACAAATTATACATCAAATTTCAGGTAAAGAGTATATTTTACAAGAAAATGATGTTCGTTATACAATAGAAATTCCACAAGCAGCTAAGCTCAATAATCCTCATTTATAACATTTTTAGACCGTCTTTATTCATCATTTAGACGGTTTTTTTATACTTTTGCATTCATGAAAATTGCAATTGTAGAGGACGAATTATTGGCGGTTACTTATCTAAAAAATCTGTTAGAGGAGCAATCGATTGTTGATATTTCTTCAATTACAATTTTGCGCTCAACAAAGCAAGCAACGGAGTTTTTTAGAGATAATTCGGTTGATTTAATCTTCATGGATATTCATTTGGGTGATGGGAAAAGTTTCGAGATTTTTCAGGAAGTTGAGATTCTAACGCCAATTATTTTTATCACTGCTTATGATGAATATGCGATGAAAGTTTTCAAGCATTTTACGATAGATTATATTCTGAAACCCTTTGAAGTAGAGGAGTTGCATATTGCATTGCAAAAATTCAAGACTATTCGAACTAGTTTTGATATTTCACCAACATTACAATCGATAGCTGTTTTAGAAAATTCACCGTCCGAGATTATGCATCGTTTTTTGGTAACGAATGGTAACAAATTACGTTCGGTAGAAGAACACGAAATTGCTTATTTTTTTGCTTCGGGAAAACATCTTTTTATAAAAACGAAAGATGAACAAACCTATATTTATGATGATACAATAAAGGATATTATAAATAAATTGGATGAAACTATTTTCTTCAAAATCAATCGAAAATTTATTGTTCACATTGATGCAATTACTGAAATAATAAGACATTCAAGTCAAAAAATTGAAATTCATCTTCAACCAAAATCAGAAGCTGAACAAGCTATTTTTATCAGCAAAACACAGATTAATGCTTGGATGGATTGGATGAATAGATAAAAAAAATCTCACATTTGTGAGATTTTAAAATATTAGTTTATAAATTTTCTAACATCAAGATAATTTCACTTTCGATGCGTTGCATCATTTCAGGCAAAATTTCGATTTGATGTTTTACATTTTCGATGGTATTGTACGTCAATTCTCCCGTGTTCAAATTCAAATTATATTCAATTTGTCCTTCCCACGAATTACTCGATTCGTAAAATGAAACCATTTCAAAAGGTAATCTTGGCAAAATTTCGCCAAAATGTTCTTCTAATTTGATTCGATTTTCTTGATTAATTGTTAGTTTTTCCATGATTTAATAATCATTGCATTAGCAGAAGTTTCGTAGAAAATAATTGCTAAAAGTTGTAAAAATTCAGCATGATTTAGCTTTCCAGCAACTACTTCTTCAATATCTGCTTCGTAATATTCTTCAATTGTTTTGGTCATCAAGGCCTTAAAATTCTCCAACGGAATATTTTGATCTTTCAATTCATTTAATAAATAATTATTCGAAGCTAAAAAATCTGGACGAGTTCCAAAAATAGGAGATTTACGAATGTTTAATGCATTATGGAAAGTTTGCGAAATCAAAATACCACGCTCCAATTCTTCGAATTCCCAACCTTTACGAACTTTTCTCGGATTATTTTCATAAAAAATATGGTTGTGAAAAGCGTGAACATGTTTCGCAATATCCGTGTTGGTATGTAAATAAAGAAACTGCAAAATCGAACTAAACAAATGATTTGCGTTCAAATTCGCTGGATAATATGTGTACAATAATGGATAATGAAACAATGTTGTGTACAAAGGCGAAAAACTATCAATGATGTTCAAATTCAATACATTTATTCCTTCAAAATCTACTTTCTGATTCGTTTGATAATAATTAATTCCAGCCAAATAAATATCCTCATAACTCAATTCAAACTGATTAAGATACGCTCCAATTTGTTTGAAAAATGATGTATTTAAGTTATGATTTGTAACTAATTTATATTGTTTATTTTCAAATTCTTTAATAAAATCTAACTTAAACTCTGACTTTAAATTATCATTGATAACTTTATCAAAATCAAATGATTTATTTCTAATTACATTGACATAAATTTCGTTGTATGTATAAATAATTTGCTTTATTGGTTCTGTATCCAAAGCTTCAAACGGATTGATGTCAGCATTTGGCGTAGCATACAACGTAAACAAACGACGAAATTCTTGTTGAATCTTTTCTTCTTCCGCAAACATATTCATCAATTGATTGGTGTTCGCAGCAATAATACTTTCACCTAAAAAAAATAAAATACCAGCTTTCAAATCTTCATCAAAACCACATCTTTCAAGGGTTTGATCAAAATAAGTTTTGAATGGATTTTCAGGATTTTGGCTCATATCGAATAATTTTTTTTATCATTTAAAAAGTAAAAGTATTGATTTTTTGAAGATTTAAAACGAAAAAACCTCTGCAAAACAGAGGTTTTTAAAATTTATTTTAGTGAATTTGTTTAACTTGTTAAAATTCAACCATTGAAGGATTCAATCCAGAAAAACCATCAGCTGGCATTTCATCTATCGCTTTTACATCTTCTACACTTAATTTAAAATTATTTGAAGTTAAATTCGCTTCAATATTTTTTTCTGAAGAGGAGCGAGGAAGTGGTAAAATTTCTTTCGCCAAACAATAATTAATACAAATCTGACCAACTGAAACATTGTATTTATCAGCCAAAGAAACAATTAATTCGTTCTCCAAAATTCTTCCCGAACCTAGTGGACTCCATGCTTCAACTAACAAATCGTTTTGTCTACAAAAATCGACTAATTCTGGTTGCGAATGTCCTGGATGAATCTCAATTTGATTAACCATTGGTTTGATTTCAGCCGTTTCAAATAAAGCTTCTAAATGATTGATATTGAAATTACTTACACCAATCGCTTTTGCTTTTCCAGATTTGTAAATTTCCTCAAAAGCTCGCCAAGTTCCAGCATTCAATTCTGCCCAATTATCAGGAAATTGCGTTTCATTTGCTGGCCAATGAATCAAATATAAATCCAAATAATCTGTCTGTAAATCCGTTAATGTTTGCTGAAATGCAGCCATTGCTTTTTCGTATCCACGCTCAGAATTCCAACATTTAGATGTAATGAATAATTTGCTACGATCTACATTTTCAGCTTTCAAAACTGTTCCAATTTCTTTTTCATTTTTGTAGATTGCTGCCGTGTCAATATGTGTATATCCTTTTGTTAATGCTATTTTTAGAGGTTCTATAACTTTTTCACCTTCTAATAACCATGTTCCAAATCCAATTGCAGGAATTTCGATCCCGTTTGATAGTTTAAAGTTTTCCATTTTTTCAATATTTATATATTCAAATTTATCTCAAAACAACCAATTTCAATAATTAGTAGACGTTAATTCTTATGTTAAAACTCATTTATAGAAATCTTAAATTTAATTGTTTGTTAATAAAATAGTTCTATATTTATTCTCGAAAAGTGATAGGAAAAAATATTAAAAATGACACAATTTACAGGTACGATTGAGGATTTTATGAATACACATGAAGAATTTATTAATACTTTGATTCTTAGAAAAATTAATCAACAAGTTGTATTAGATAAGAAAGATGCAGAAGATATTCAGCAAAATGAATTTATTCAACAAAAATTAGATGATTTAAAAGAACATATGACTGATTTGTTCGAAAATGAATTTGGTGATTGGGAAATTACAATGGATTTAGAATCTTTTGAACAAGAATTTGATAAACATTTTCAGATTTCGAAGCAAGAATTAGAAGATAATGTGCTGTTGAAGTAGGTGATTATGGAAGAAAAACAGATTTTACATGTTGATTTCGCAACTTTGAGACAATCGTATATAGAAGTCAAAAATTTTCTAGAAAAAACAACAAAAGAAAAAGTTGAAAATGTTGATGTTCTGATTGAGAAAGATTTATTTTTATCAGGATTAGATAATGAATCACTTTTGATAGCGTTTATAGAAAAATATGATATTGATTTTTCTAAATTTGATTATTCAAAACATTTTTTGTCAGAAGGAGAATTAGCGAATGGATTCCAAGTTGTCTTAAATATAGTTTTTCTTCCGTTATATTTTCTATTTTGGTTGATAAAAGAATTTACTTTTGATTTGATTGACTTAAATAAATATTTGATTAAGATTGTGAAATTATTTTCAACTAATCAAAGAGAAACTCGTGATATGAGTTTTGGAGATTTGTTAACTTCTTATGTCAACAAGAAATATACGTTAAGAAACACTACAAAATTCGTTTTGCATAATCCTAAACTCTCATAAAATCTTCTTCCAACAAGTCTTCTAAAGGACTTTGCATCAAAGATTGTGGTAAATTTCGGAAAGCAAAATTTCGTATATTCATCAAAAATTTATTGTCGACTTGAGCAACTTTTCCAGCCAAACGAGAAGTATCGATAATATAATGTGTTCGTTTCAAACGACGTAAATTATAATGTTCAAAAGCTAACAAAATATCAGTATCTTTTTTGATTAGTTCATCATACAAAACACAAACATCTTCAACAGCCATGCATGCGCCTTGCCCCATGTTTGGTGTGGTTGCATGTGCTGCATCTCCAATTAACAATACACGATTAAATGCATAATTATTAATCGGTTTTATATCCATAATTGGCGTAGCAATGATGCTTTCTGGATTCGTTTTTTGTAAAGTATTTCTGATTTGTCCCGAATAATCTTTGAACTGATTTTTAATATCACTTAAAGCGTAGTTGTAAACTTCAGAATTTAGTTTTGTATTGACACAAGCATACCAATAAATTTGATGATTGATTAATGGCGTCAAACCAAATCGACCATTTGGTCCCCATGTTTCGATGCTCTTTTTTGAATTGTAAGATTTATCCTCTACAATAGCACGCCAACAAATATAGCCTGCATAACGAGGTGTTGAATGTTTTAACAATTGTTGACGAATTGTAGAATTTATCCCATCAGCACCAATTAAATAATCACCTTCTGTAGAAGTTCCATCTTCAAAATGAAGGACAACTTTCTCAAAACTTTGTTCAAAGAATTTTATTTTTTTTGACGTTTTAATTTTATTCGAATCAATTTTCGAGACTAAATAATGATGTAAATCTGCACGATGAATGGCAAAATTTTCGTTGTTGTAATTTTTTCTTAATCGTTCTGTGTCCGCTTTCAGAATTGTTTTTTCTTTCCAATCTTGAATTTCAAAATCTTCTAACATATGCCCCAAAGGCGCAACCTCTTCTGCTAAACCTAGAATTTCAAATGCTTTCATTGCATTAGAAGCCAAACCAAAACCAGCCCCAATTCCTCGAACTTCTGGAGAAGCCTCGAAAATTTCGTAGTTATAATTTAAATCTTGCAAAGCTTTTGCTAAAGTTAAACCCGCAATTCCTGCACCCGCAATTAAGAATTTTTTACTCATTGATAAAAATAAAGTTCAAAATTAATCATTCTACTATAAACCAAAAAGAAAAGCGAATCAATTTGATTCGCTTTTTAGAAGTTATTTTGTCGAAAATTATTGTTCGTTAAAATATTTGTAGAAATATGGAATAGTTTCGATTCCTTTGTAGAAATTGAATAAACCATAATGTTCGTTTGGAGAGTGGATAACGTCAGAGTTTAATCCGAATCCCATTAAAACAGATTTTGTTCCTAATTCTTCTTCGAATAAAGCAACAATTGGAATAGATCCACCAGCTCTTTCGGCTAACGCTTCTTTTTCAAAAGTTTCAGCTAACGCTTTTTTAGCAGCGATAAAACCTGGGTGATTAGTTGGTAAAATATAAGGTTTACCTCCATGATGTGGTTTTACTTTAACTTCTACAGAAGAAGGCGCTAAAGTTGGGAAATAATCTGCAAATTGTTTTGTTACAACTTCTGGATCTTGTCCAGGAACCAAACGCATTGAAATTTTAGCATACGCATGAGAAGGAATAACTGTTTTAGCACCTTCGCCAATATATCCTCCCCAAATTCCGTTTACATCTAAAGTAGGACGAATAGAAGCTCTTTCGATTGTAGAAAAACCTTCTTCTCCTTGGATATCAGCAATACCAATAGATTTCTTGTATTCTTCTACATCAAATGGAATTTTAGCTAAATCAGCTCTTTCGTCTTCTGTTAATTCAAGAATTGGTTCATAGAAACCTGGAATTGTAATGTGACCTTTTTCATTGATTAATTTTCCAATCATTGTTGCTAAAACATTAATCGGATTAGGAACAGCTCCACCATAAACACCAGAGTGCATATCGCGATTAGCTCCTTTTACCTCAACTTCTACATAAGATAAACCACGTAAACCAACAGAAATAGAAGGTTGTTCGTTTGAAATCATAGAAGTATCAGAAATCAAAATCACATCATTTTTTAATTTCTCTTTATTGTTTTTAACGAAATTTACTAATGAAGGAGAACCAACTTCTTCTTCACCTTCGATCATAAATTTAACGTTACAAGGTAATTCGTTTGATTTGTTTAAAGCCTCAAAAGCTTTAACGTGCATAAACATTTGACCTTTATCATCAGCAGAACCACGAGCAAAAATTGCTCCGTCAGGATGAATTTCTGTCTTTTTGATTACTGGCTCGTATGGTCCAGATTCCCATAATTCTAAAGGATCAGCTGGTTGTACATCGTAATGTCCGTAAACTAAAACAGTAGGTTTTGAAGCGTCAACTATTTTTTCTCCGTAAACAACAGGAAAACCTTCTGTTTCGCATACTTCAACATTATCAGCACCTGCTTCTTTTAAATATTTTGCAACCATCTCGGCAGCATCATTTACGTCTTGTGTGTAGGCTGGATCAGCACTAACTGAAGGAATTTTAAGTAATTCGATTAATTCATCAAGAAAACGTTGTTTATTCTCTTGTATAAATTGTTGCGTATTGTTCATTTTTGTTTGTTATGAATAATAGGTAAATTTAAAAATAAAATCTTGATTAGACTTTCTTTTTCAAGAAAAATATAATGCGAAAACCTTTGTATCTTTGCAAAAAATTAGAGAATGATATTATATAATACAACTTTTATTGTTGAACAAGAAGTGCATGATGATTGGTTTGCGTGGATTCAGAAAGAGCATATTAATGATTATTTGAAATCAAATTGTTTTATCGGTGCTCGTTTAGGAAAAATAACTTCTCATATAGAACCTGGGGCGGTTTCTTATTCTTTGCAATTATTTGTGAATGATGAATTGACTTTAGATAAATTCAAGAATAATTTTTTATCAGAAATTAAACAAAAAAGTTTGCAAAAATACGCGACTAAAGTACTAAGTTTCGAAAGTGAAATGGAACATATAGGGGATTATAATTAAACAAAAGCTCGAGAAAATTCTCGAGCTTTTTTTATATTCTTTTTTGAAAAATAACTTCAATATTCAATTCAATCCATTGTTTGGTGCTAAAATCATAATATGACTTTGTAATATTTGTAGATAGACGATTGTAGTCTATAATTTTTAAATTTTCAATAGAAACATTTTTTTTATTTTCCTTGTTACCAGTATAGTTGCTTTCTGTATAACTACTATCTTTTATAACCATTACTTTATCCGATAATGTTGTAGATGTTACAAATCCATATTTTACAAAATCTGCATAACCGCTTGGTATACTTGGATAATCATAATTTATTAATGTTAGAGGAAAATTAAAGGAGATTAATTTTACTTTAGGTCTAACTTCTAAAAAGTTCTCTTGTTTATTAAGAATTTCAATTTCATCCAACAAATTAGTTGATGTTTTTTTATCATTGTTTAAATCAACTGGGATATTAGCTTTATAGGACACAATATTATAAGTCTCAACTACATCTTCTTCCGAAAAACCATCATCATCTTTACATCCAAAATTAATAAGAATTATACTAGATGCAAGTAGTAGTTTAAAGTAATTTGTAATCATATCATTATGAATTTTAGTAAATATAATAATTTCATTGATTTGTATAGTTATCAATTTTTGATTTATGTTTTTTTGACTTTAGTTGAATTATTTCAGAATTGGTTTCGATTTAGATAAAAATACCTATTACGATATTTTACTTCCGAAAAATTATAATTCAAACAAAGCGTTTGTTATTAAAATGGGCAAATCACCTGATAAAACAGAAAAATTGATGGACGCAAAAATGTAGTTCCAAAATAGAATAAAAAAATGCAGTAGTTTTTCTACTGCATTTTTTGTTTATGTTTAACCTTCGAAGCTTCTTACAGCGTCTAATGTTTTATTAATTTCAGCATCTTTAATTGCATCAGAAATAAACCAAGTTTCGTATCCAGAAGGAGCAATGTAAACTTCGTTCGTTAATAAATGATGGAAAAATTTGTTGAATCTTTCGTGGTTACATTTGGTCACATCTGTAAAGTTTTTAATTTCCGTTTGCTCTGTAAAGAAAACAGACATCATCGACCCTAAACGATTGATATGATTTGGAATTCCTTTTTCTGCAAAGATTTTAGAAATTTCAACATCTAAAGTTTCTGTAGCGTTATCAATTCTATTGAATAATGCTCTATCATTATTGATAATATTCAATGTTGTGATACCAGCACGCATAGCAATTGGATTTCCTGATAATGTTCCCGCTTGATAAACAGGGCCAAGAGGAGCAAGGTGATTCATGATTTCGCGACGAGCAGCAAAAGCACCAACAGGGAAACCTCCGCCAATTACTTTACCAAATGTTACAATATCTGCATTGATGTTTAAACGTTCTTGAGAACCTCCCATCGCTTGACGGAAACCTGTCATTACTTCATCAAAAATTAATAAAGCTCCATTTTCATCACAAATTTGTCTTAATCCTTCTAAGAAACCTTTTTCTGGAACAATACATCCCATGTTTCCTGCAATTGGCTCAACAATAATAGCTGCAATTTCGTCTTTATTTTGTTCGAATAAAGCTTTTACATCTTCCAAATTATTGTATTCTGCCAACAACGTATCTTTTGCAGTTCCTTGTGTTACACCCGGAGAATTTGGATTTCCGAAAGTTGCAGCACCAGAACCAGCTTTAATCAAAAATGAATCTGAATGTCCATGGTAACAACCTTCAAACTTTACAATTTTATCACGATTTGTATAACCTCTTGCCAAACGAATTGACGACATACAAGCTTCTGTACCTGAGTTCACCATACGAACCATATCGATGTTTGGAACTACAGAAGTAATTAATTTTGCAATTTCAGTTTCCAATTCAGTTGGTGTACCAAAAGAAAAACCATTTTTCATCTGCTCAACAGTCGCATTCAAAACACGCGGATCTGTGTGTCCAATAATCATTGGTCCCCAAGAATTGATGTAATCTACGTAAGCACGTCCATCTTCATCATAAATATAAGCACCTTCGGCTTTTTTGATAAAAATTGGCGTTCCTCCAACAGATTTAAATGCACGAACAGGAGAATTTACACCTCCTGGAATATATTCTTGCGCGTCTTTGAATAATGCGCTACTTCTTTGATACAACATAATTTTACAAAAATAGTTGCACAAATTTACTGAATCTTAAATGAATTATGAAGTGATTTTGATTAGATTATAAGTTTATGTGAAGATTTATTTTCTAAATACTCAATTAATGTTTTAATCAATTGATTTTCTTTCAAAATCGTTTGATTTCCAATCAAAAATAATTGCTCTTTTGCACGTGTTAACGCCACATTTAGTTTTCGGTCAACATTTCCTTGGTCATTCATATTCACCAACGCATTCAATTGTGAATAATATGTTACCGCAAAACTATACAAAATAATATCGCGCTGACTTCCTTGATAACGCTCAACTGTATCAACCGTTATTTGCTCGTAATTAGGAATATTTGCTAATTCTAATTTTTGTTTAATCAAGGCAATTTGATTACGGAAAGGCGCAATAATTCCAATTGTTTTCTTTGCATCAAATTCTTTTTTATTGATTTCGTATAAATGAATAATTTCTTGTACAAATTTCACAATCAAATCGGCTTCTTGCTCATTCGTTGAAGGCAAATAAGGATTTTCGTCCACATTGATAAACGCAAAACGATGATTCGTAATAAAGTTTTGTAAATCATTTGATTGATTATGATTTTCAAAATGTAAATCTGCACGTTGGCGATGTAAACTTTGCTTAATCTCTTCATTCAAATTTGGAATATCATAGGCAACATTTAATTTTCCATCATAAAAATAATTGTTCGGAAAATCTGCAATTTCAGCATGCATTCTTCCTTGATAAGTCAATTGGTCAAATGAATTTTCGTTATTATTACGCTCACAAAATTCATACAAACGTTCGAAAATTGAGTTTTTACGATTGATTAAACCAATATTTTCTAATAATTCGTTGTTCGTTTTTGCTAATTCAGGATTTTGCAAAACAATTGCAGGCAACTGTTTGTGATCACCAATCATGATAAAACGTTCTGCTTTTGGTAGAATTCCAACAATTTGTGGTTCTAAAATTTGTGAAGCTTCATCAATAATAATTGTATCAAATTTCTTTAATTTCAGAATATCATTTTTACTCGAAATTGAAGCAACCGTCGAAACAAAAATGCGTTGTTTACGAATAATATCTTGAATTGTTTTTCTCGAAAATTTTTCTCCTTTTTGCTCTAAATCAACATCTTTTTGCTCGATAATTTTATTCAATAAATTAGGATGAAATTCAGGAGAAGTAGATAATTCATTCCCAATTCTGATGAACTTTTGTTCAATTTGATCAGAAATAGCCGAATTTATCGATTCACATAATTCATCAACCGCACGATTTGTATACGCCAAAAGCAAAATATTACAATCTTGTTTCTCGTAGATTTCTTTCACCAATTCTTTGATGATAATCGATGTTTTTCCTGTTCCTGGAGGTCCATTCAACAAGAAATAATCTTTAGAAGAAAGCGCTTTTTTCAAGATTCGATTTTGTTCATCCGAAAGATTTGAGTTAAAATACGCATAATCCATTTGATTTCTTGGAATAGATTGCGTTAAAATCAAATCTTTTTTTGCTTTAGAAGAATGAATTAATCCATACAGATTTCGGTACATCGAAACAAAAGAAGAATCCATAAAATCGCGTTCCAAAGCCCATTTTCCTGATGAATCAAACGAATCAAAAAAGCGTGTGTTGGGCTGCTGATAACGAAAACGCAACACAATAAATTCTCTCGAAATACTTTTGATGGTACATTTAAAAACCTGATTTGTTAAAACCGAATCTTTGAAATTATTTCTTGGATAAAGAATGCAAATATCACCTTCGCGAATCGAAATAAAATCATTCGCAGGATTAGTTCTTTTTAACTTGATTTCACGTTTTGGATCAGAAATATGATTTTCTACAATTTCTAAATCATAAATAATCTCGAAATTATTATTTTTTTCTTCGAAAGTATTCAGCCACAAACTCGCCAAACCGTTGTTAGAAGTTGATTGTCCCAAACCAAGTTTCGCCATATATTGCTCTTTCGCAATGAAATTCGTAAACGAATAAAAATAAGCTTTTTCTAACGGTGAACTATTTTTGATCGGATAGATAAATTTATCCAACTGTTCTTCTAAAATTTCTTTGAAACGAGGATTAATTTTTCGTTTGATAAAATTGGCAGGTTTAATCGAATAAATAGTTGATTCAATATCGGTTAATGCATGATTTGCTAACCGATTTTCATTGATAATTATTCGATTTCGTAAATCAAAAATACGTTGAACTCGCGCTAAAGTTGGCACATCAAAACGTAAATTTCCTTGATATACTTTCGAATAGAAGATATAACCTTCGGTGTTTTTTGTGACATCTTTAAACTCTAAATCATATAAAACACCAATAATTTGGTAATATAAAAAGAGCTGCGTCGCATGATTTGGCTTGACACTTTTTCCATCATCAGGAAAAGGTGCACCACCAGATTTCAGCTCGATAATTTTATTTTTTCCTTCGGGATTAATGTCTAATAAATCTAAACGACCCTGAATACCATATTGTTCGCACAAAAATGAAGGCTCTATTAATGCACGATCCAACGAAATATCATATTGAGGAAAATCCTCGGTCAACACTTTTTGAATACGGTCAAAATGACCTTTTGCTTCCAGATAATAATCTTTCAAGTCTTGTGGATTCGTCAAATCGTTGCAAGCCGTATATTCTAATGGATAATTTTTGAAATCATTCTTGAAAATCTCATTAAAATCTGTGTTTTCAATGTTTTCTGTTGAAAAATGATCGACTACTGAATTGGCAAAATTTCCTAAACGAATGTGTTTACTATTTGGCGATTCTTCAAATTTTTTCTGAATATAATGCAATTCAGAAGTTCCATAATCCTGAAAACATTCAGCAATTGCCGAAATATCAACCAAATAATCTGGTTCGAGAATGATAAAACGTGGATGATAAATTCCTTCTTCATCAATCGTCGAATTGACTAAATTTAATTGTGCACCAACCCAAAAATCCTCAACAGAAGTAAAGTTTTCATTTACGCCATCCTCATCAATTTGAACTGTAATATTTTCTTCTGTTTCATTATCTTCATGATCGCAAATCAAACAATCTCGTTTGATTTCAATCACTTGAACACGCAATTTTTTAACCCGATTTCGAGTAAGAATTTTGTTTGTATAAAATTCTTTTTCAGGAAAATAGTAGATAATTTCTGCTGGAATCATTACTTCATAAATCGAAGAAATAAAATCTGCAACATATTTATAATGTGTAAAATATTCGTGTTCTGTCGGTTCGTATTTCTCGCTCAGAATTCGTTGAGCCGTTTTACGAAAGGAATGAATTTTAGTGGAAACTTGGTATTGATTACAGATAAAAGATAGCTTCGAGAAAAAGTTAGAAAACTGTAAAGCTTCGTTTTTTGTCAACTCAAATGCAATATTTTCAACCAAACGTTTTAAATCTAAATATTTAAAATTGATTGGTTTATTGGCAAGTTGAATTTGTAAAACTTCATTTAGCAGTTGATTTCCTATTTCTTCTCGATTCACGGCGATTAATTTGGTGTAAAATTAAGACTAAATATTGTATTAAAAAGACGTTTAATCCCACGTTTTCCAATCATCACTTGTAAACAACCATTTTGGAGTTTTAATTTTACCTTGTTGTAATTTATACCAAGGATTTAATTTTTTATTCATCGGATTATTAAGAATTTGAATTTTTTCAAATTATTTAATTCTCAAAGGTGAAACAATGACAGCAAATCCATCAGGATCTAAGAAAGAAATTCCGTTATCATTCCAATATGGATTTTTAGATTTTATTGGTTTGATATGATGAAATTATAAACGCTCAATAATTTTTTCATATTCTTGTTGTGTTGTTGGATAAAATACCAAACAATTGTCTTCATCAAAGTGATGATTTATATTTTCGTGAGTTGTTGTAAATTTTAGATGCCAGTTTAAATCTGGTTTTCCAATAAAAATACCATCATATCCATTATGATTTTGAAACTCTCCAAGAATTTCAAAATTTAAAACTTTAGTATAGAATTTTTTTATTTAGTTGATTTGATTGGTATGACGAGCGACTCAAAATTGCATAAAATTCACTATTATTATTGATTGAAAATTAGTTTATTTTATTGAATTTTATGGAAATAATTTTAGTACAATGAAGAAAACTCTTTTATTAATTTCGTTTATTATTTTTAGTTTATTTAATGTATTTGCTCAAAAACAAAAAGATTCTAAAAGTTCTGAAGTTATTATTTCAAAAGATTTTAAAAATAAATTAGATCCAATTAAATCAAATTTTAATCGAATTAATTCGATTAAAATTTGGACAAAAATAAAAGAAATTGAAACTGATGATTCTACCGAAGGTGGTTTTATTAATTATTATTTTTTGAACGATAAATTAGAAAAAATTGTGGTTCGAAAATTTGGAAAATCAGGTCAATATTTAGCCGAATATTATTTGTTAAATGATAAATTGTCTTTTGTTTTTGAACAAGGTACAACTTATAATTTTCCTTTATATTGGAAAGGATTTGATGATAAAAAATCGAAAATTGAAGAATTTCGTTATTATTTTGAAGATAGAAAATTGATTCATTTTATAGGAAAATCTAAAAATTACAAAACTGAAAGTAAAGATACTTTGGACGAATTTGATGAGATAATTAAGAAAGAGAAAAGTAATTAGATAAATCAAAATAACTACATTTATTAAAAATTAAACAATGAAAATTGCCATATTAGATGATTATCAAAATGCTGTACCGTATTTGAAATGTTTTGATTTAATAAAAGATTATGATGTTAAGGTTTTAAATCGTTCATATACAAATACAAAGGATTTAGCAAAAGAAATTGAGGATGTTCAAATTTTAGTTTTGATAAGAGAACGTACGAAAATAAATGAAGAATTATTATCCCTTTTACCAAATTTGAAATTAATTAGTCAAACAGGCAAAATTTCAAATCATTTAGATTTAGCCGCTTGTACAAGTAGTGGAGTTGCTGTGTCAGAAGGAATTGGTTCTCCTATTGCTCCAGCCGAATTAACTTGGATGTTGATAATGAATGCAACTCGAAAAATACCTCAAGCTATCGAAGCGATGAAAAAAGGCGAGTGGCAGACTAATATTGGTTCTACAATAAATGGTAAAACAATTGGAATTTGGGGATATGGAAAAATAGGACAGATGATTGCACAATATGCAAAAGCTTTTGGAACGAAAGTGCAAGTTTGGGGAAGTGAAAATTCTCGTCAAAAAGCATTGGAGGATGGTTTTCAAGCAAGTAATTCTAAAGAAGATTTTTTCTCTACAAGCGATGTTGTTACACTTCATATTCGATTAAATGAGCAAACAAAAGGTATTGTGAAATTTGAAGATTTGAAATTAATGAAACATGATGCAATTATTGTAAATACTTCTAGAGCTGAACTAATTAAGAAAAATGATTTAAGTAAAGCTTTAAGTCAAAATACACCAACTTATGCTGCTTTAGATGTATATAACTCTGAACCAATTTATGATAAAAATAATGAATTTCTAACGAATCCGAATGTAATTTGTACGCCGCATTTGGGTTACGTTGAAGAAAATAGTTACGAATTATATTTCTCAAAAGCTTTTGAAAATGTTGTGAATTATATTGAAGGAAATCCAATCAATATTGCAAATCTTGAAGTTTTAGATTAATAAAAAATCCGTCAATTGACGGATTTTTTTAATACACTTCTTCTTTTTTGAAGAAAACCGTGTCGTTTCCTTTTCTAAATTTCAGTTCTGAATATCGAATCGTGTAATCATCAGACATTCCGTAAGTTTCTAAAATAAAATTATCCTTAAAACGATAATTTCTATTGGTTTTATGTTTTGCATTTGAACCTAATTCTTCTTTCAAACTCAATATTACTGGAGAAATTTTGAATCGAGGATCAGTTTCTATTCGATTAATAATGGTATTGACATCGGCAGAATCCATAATCAAAACTGTTTCTTGTTTCATGTTTTTAATTCCAGAAATAACTGTCGAAACAATTTTTAAATTTCCTTTAAACCCAATTCCAGCTTGGTGTAAATCGGTTTTCAAATCATCATTAGAATACATTTGACTTCTGTAACCATATTTCACCATCGGAATCATCACAATAAAAAATATCGCAAGCGAAACTATCATTGCAGCTTTGTTGTAGCCTGCCATTCTCAATCCATAATATATAAATGGAATCAAAATCAATAATACAATTCCGAATATAATGACAGCAATTAATCCTGATTCCATTAGCCGTTAATCATATTTAAAAATTCGTCCTCGGTCAACACGACAACTGTTCCAATTTCTTCTGCTTTTTTCAATTTACTTCCAGCTTTATCGCCAGCAACCAAAAAATTTAAGTTTTTAGAAACTGCAGAAATATTTTTTCCACCATGATCTTCCACCATTTTTTGTGCATCAGTTCGATTGAATTTAGTCAAAGTTCCTGTAAACAAAAACGTTTTGCCTTCCAAAGAATCTGACAAAGGTTTTGCTTCTTCACCAATCTCGAAATTCAACCCGTAATCACGTAAACGTTGAATCAAAATTTGATGCTGTTCTTCTTTAAAATATTCCTTAATCGAAATTGCAATTTTTTCTCCAACATCCGTTACAGAAACTAATTCTTCCATTGTTGCATTCATCAAACGATCAATAGTTTGAAAATGTTTAACCAATTTTTTTGCAACCGTTTCACCTACATGACGAATTCCAATTGCGTACAACACCTTTTCGAAAGGTTGCTCTTTAGATTTTTCGACAGAATTAATAATATTTTGAGCAGATTTTTCAGCCATTCTTTCCAGAGGCAAAATATCTTCTTTTTGTAAAGTATAAAAATCAGCAATGTTATTAAGCAAATTTGCTTTGTGTAGCAAAACAGCTGTTTCACCACCAATACTCTCAATATCCATTGCTTTTCGAGAAACAAAATGCTCTAATTTTCCAATTATTTGAGGTTCGCAACCATTTTCATTTGGACAATAATGCTGTGCTTCGCCATCGTTACGAATTAATTCTGTTCCGCAAGAAGGACAATTTTTAATAAATTCGATTTCTTCCGTTCCAGGTTTGCGAACATCAGTATTAACACCAACAATTTTCGGAATAATTTCGCCGCCTTTTTCCACATAAACCATATCACCAATGCGGATATCCAACTTTTTAATAATATCTTCGTTGTGGACAGAAGCACGTTTTACGATTGTTCCAGCCAAAGAAATAGGTGCAAGATTTGCAACAGGCGTAATCGCTCCAGTACGACCAACTTGATAATCGATGCTCAATAATTCGGTTTCGGCAGCTTCAGCTTTAAATTTATACGCCATTGCCCAACGTGGAGATTTCGCAGTATAACCTAATTCATCTTGTTGCGAAAAAGAATTTACTTTGATCACAATTCCGTCCGTTTCGTAAGGTAAATTTTTACGTTCGATATCCCAATGATCTACAAAAGCTAAAACTTCTTCCAAAGAAGTACATAATTTTGATGTATGCGGAATCTTAAAACCTAATTCATCAGCGGCTTGTAGCATTTCCCATTGTGTAGAATAAGGTAAATTATTTCCGATAAAATAATATGGGAAACATTGTAAACCGCGTTTCGCAACTTCTGTATTATCTTGTAATTTTAATGATCCAGAAGCGGTATTTCGAGGATTTGCATACAATTCTAAACCATTATTAGCGCGTTCTTCATTAATTGAAGCGAATTTATTGAGCGGAATTGTAATTTCGCCACGCATATAAAAACGTTCAGGATAATTTCCTTTCAATTTCAATGGAACAGATTGTATAGTACGTATATTATTCGTGATTTCATCACCTTGTGTTCCATCTCCACGCGTTACAGCCTGCGTCAATTCTCCATTTTCATACAAAATAGAAATCGAAGCGCCATCATATTTCAATTCGCAAACAAATTCTACTTTTTCACCTAACGTTTTCTCAATTCGTTTTTCCCAATCTTGTAAATCTTCAATTGAATATGAATTGTCTAACGAATACATTCTAAATTCGTGTGTAATCGTCGGAAAATTTTTTGTAACCATTCCACCAACGCGTTGTGTAGGGGAATTAACATCAAAAAAGATAGGATTTTCGTCTTCTAATCGTTTTAATTCTTTCAATTTCAAATCAAATTCGAAATCAGAAATTGTCGGATTATCTAAAACGTAATAATTATAATTATGCTGAGTAAGCTCTTCTCGAAGCGCTAAAATTTTGTCTTGTATTTCCATTCTAAAAATGTTACCGAACAAAGATAAACACTTGAATTAATACGAACAATTTTTAAAATAATTTGGAATGATTTATATTTAGGAATATTTATTGCAACGTTTATTGAAAAATAATCAACTATGAATAATTTATTAGAAGTTTTGGACACAAAATCAAAAGGTTTTGAAAATACAGTTTCTATCGTAACAACTGGAGCAGCAGCAGGAATTGCAATTTCGAAAGCAATTAATAAGAACGAAAAAATTGGAGCTGTTGTTGGAGTAGGAGTAGGCTTGCTGGTTTATGCAATGTTTAGTCCTCAAAACAAATTGGAAAAAGAGAATAAAAAATTGGAAAAGCAAATAGAAGAGTTTGAAGCTAAATTGGAAAAATAATCTGTTTTTATTTGTAAGTATTTTAACTTATTTGGTGAGTTTAATTTTGCCTGTTCACTTATTAAGTATTGATTTTATTGAATATTATTCTGGAGATTCTAGAACAGAATATTTGAATTACATATCTAATATTAGGATATATAACGATATCAGAGTTGCCAATTGATTTTATCTGTTGGTTAGGGAACTTTACATTATTATTTTCTTGGATTTTTTATAAGATAAAAATAGGATGAATATTAGGTATTATCGCTGTTATTCAAATGTCATTATACGAAATTAATCATTTAACAAGATTAGATATTTTACAAATACATGAATATGATTTACCACATTTTGGTTATTGGATTTGGTTATTTTCATCCATTTTTGTCCTAATTTATCATTACAAAAAATATAAATTAAAAAGTCAAACATTGTAAAGTTTGACTTTTTAGTTTTGTGATATTCATAATTCGTTCTCGAAGATGATTAGATAGAATTTATTCTTAAGACATTTTAAATGTTTTTATCTTAATAATTATATTGATTTTCGAATTAATTAGCAATCCATACTCTATGAAAACCTTTATTTAATGCCAATTTGGACTGATTTTCTTCTATTTTACGAATATGAAAATTCACTCTCGAAGATGATTTAAGTATAAACAAAATTTGCTTGTATAATTTATTGATTCTATATTATATTATATCTATAAAATTAGTCGAGATTAGTGTTGTTTTAGAAAATTGGAATTAATACATTTGTTAAAATAAATACTCTATAAAAACTATAGATATTATATAAGAAAATGAATCAACTAAAAGAGATATTAGAAAAAGTTACAGGACAAGTAAGTTTAGAAGAAAAATTATTTTTTTTGAATAACAACGTTAAAGAAAAAATAGTTTTTTCGACAAGTTTTGGTTTCGAAGATCAAGTTATTTCTCATGTTATTTTAAGTCAAAAATTAGACAATATTAAGATTTTTACTTTAGATACAGGTCGTGTTTTTCAGGAAACGTACAATACGTGGAACAAAACAGAATTTAAATATCAAGCGAAGATTAAACCATTTTATCCACCAACAGAGGAGTTAGAAAATTTTGTTGAAGAAAATGGAATTAATCCTTTTTACGATTCGGTTGATTTAAGAAAACAATGTTGCTATATCAGAAAAGTAATTCCTTTGAATCGTGCATTAAAAGAAGCATCAGTTTGGATTACAGGTTTGCGTGCGGAGCAATCGAATAATCGACATGATATGCACGAAATAGAGTTTGACGAAGAAAAACAATTATTCAAATTCAATCCATTGATTGATTTTACAACAGGGGATTGTTTCGAATATTTGAAAGAAAATAGAGTTCCTTACAACCCGTTACACGACAAGGGTTTTATAAGTATTGGTTGTGCTCCTTGCACACGTGCTATAAACGAAGGTGAAGATTTTCGTGCCGGAAGATGGTGGTGGGAAGACAATAGTAAAAAAGAATGCGGTCTACATGCAAAGTAGACTTCAGGTGTTAATTTAATTTGAATGACTCAGCCTATTTTAGGTTGAGTTTTTTGTTTACTTTTACTAGATAAGTTTCAATAATGGAAATAGAACAAATCTTAAATCAAATTTCGCCACTTTCATCACAGTCTATTCAATTGATAGCAGATAAAATTCAATTGATTCGATTACCAAAAAACACCACGCTTATTGATGCTGATAAAGTTGAGAAAAAGTTATATTTCATCAAAAAAGGAATTGTTCGCGCGTATACGATAGACGATGGAAAAGAAATTACGTTTTGGTTTGGGAAAGAAGGCGATTTGATTTTATCGATGCGAAGTTATGTCGAAAATAAAATTAGTTACGAAACAATCGAATTAATGGAAGATTGTGAGTTATATGAAATTAAATCTTCAGACATACAATTGTTTTATGCGACAAATTTAGAAATTGCAAATTGGGGAAGAAAACTTGCTGAAATTGAATTGATAAAAACTGAAGAGCGTTTTATTTCTAGGCAACTAGGAACGGCGATTGATCGTTATAAAAAATTGTTAGAAGAAAATCCAAGTTTGATTAATCGTGTGCAATTAGGTTATATCGCGTCTTATTTAGGAATTTCTCAAGTGACATTAAGTAGGATTCGCACAGAAATTTAAGCGAATAATTTTTTTACAAATGTAAAAAAAATCTATTTTTTTCTAATTCATCTTTGCATCAAAATATTAACAAAATGAATTGGATTTTATTGATTTTAGGAGGATTATTCGAGATTGGATTTACATCATCTTTAGGGAAAGCCAAAGAAACAACAGGCTCAGAAATGTACATTTGGTATGGCGCTTTTGCAATATGTTTGGTTGCAAGTATGACGTTATTAATCAAAGCAACACAAACTTTACCTTTGGGAACTGCTTATGCTGTTTGGACTGGAATTGGCGCTGTTGGAACAGTTTTAATCGGAATTTTTGTATTCAAAGAACCAGCTAATTTTTGGAGAATATTCTTTATTTTTACATTAATTAGTTCAATTGTAGGATTAAAATTTGTTTCGCATTAATGAACGAAGAAATTACAATAAAAAGAGTTGAAGAAAAACACATTACAGAACTTCAAGAAATCTCTAAAAAGACATTTGCAGATACATTTTCTTCTTCTAACACAGAAGAGGATATGCAAAAATATTTGAACGAAAGTTTTTCAGAAGATCAATTATTAAAAGAATTGAAGAATCAAAATTCGTTGTTCTTTTTTGCAATGATTAACCAAAAAATTGTCGGTTATCTGAAATTAAATATTGGTGATGCTCAAACAGAAGTTTATGATATGAATTCTTTGGAAATTGAAAGAATTTATGTGTTAGAATTGTTTCAAGGAAAGAAAATTGGACAAATTCTTTTTAATAAAGCTGTAGAAATAACTAAAAACCTCAACTTGCATACAATTTGGTTAGGAGTTTGGGAAAAGAATATTTCTGCGATTAATTTCTATTTAAAGAATGGTTTCGAAAAATTCGATCAACATATTTTCAGACTTGGTGATGATGAACAAATAGATTATTTAATGAGATTAAAATTATAAGATTTATAATATGTCAAAATGTCTTATTAATTCTATATTTTATCAATAATGTGAAGTGGTATTGTTTTTGACATTGTAACAAAAAAATAATAGATATGGACACAAATAGAGATTATACATTCGAAGAAATACCAGATAGCTCTCACAATGAGCAAGATTTTTATGCAAAATTCAAAGAAAGATTAGATGATGTACAAAAATTTCCAGCTGATTATTTGTTCAAATTCATTTATCCTTCAAGTGAAGAAACGATGGAAAAAATCAAAGATATTTTTGCAGGAACGAATGCTGAATTTGATTACAAAGCTTCAAAAAATAGAAAATATACATCTATTTCGATTAAACTTTATGTGATTGATGCGGATACAGTAATCAATTATTACAAAGAAGTTTCGAAGATAGAAGGCGTTATAATGTTATAAAAAAGGTTGCAAATGCAACCTTTTTTTATCTTTTTAAAAAGAGTAGGGAGGTATCAATTTTTCAATTATGAAATTAATGTTCCCAGAGTAACCCTCTTTATTATGTTAAATACATAATGTGATTATTTTACTTCTTCGATAAAAACAATTGAAATCAATTTTTTAAATTATTATTTTTTTCAACTTGCAAAGATTTATCGGAACTAAATTTTAGTTTATACTTCATTTTATAAAATTTTGAAAGTTAATTTTCAAAATTTTGCATTCTCAATTCATTTCATAAAATCAACTTATTTAGAATAGAATTTTTGCTTTATTAAATTTTCTTAGAAATAGTGAGTTATTAAAGTTATTATTAATCAATTTTAAATACTTGTAAATACTTACAAATATTTGTAAATGGATATATTGCTGAATATAAATTTATTATAATTAATGTAGAATTGTTTTTTAAATGTTTAATCAGATAAATTTTTAGTAAAACTATTTTAATAAGTATAATTGAGCACAAACTTTTGCATCAGATAAAGCTTCATGATGGTTGAGTTGAAGATTAAATCGGCGAGCACAATCGGATAATTTTGTAGGAACAATTCCTTTCTGTTTGAAAATTCTGTATGTACATTCCCACTTTTCGGCAAGGTTAAGTTGAGAGTAATTGAGGCTATAAAACTCCATTGTATTCTTCAAAACAGAACGATCAAACGATTCGTTATGTGCAACAACAAGCTGATTTTGTAAACGATGTTTGATTTCAAAATAGACGTCTTCAAAACTTGGTGCATCAATTGTGTCTTCGGGACGAATTCCATGAACCAAAATATTATGATAATTATATTGATTTTGTGGTGGTTGAATTAACGTGTAATACTCGTCTGTAATCACATTATCTGTCACAGTTACAATTCCAACCGCGCAAGCAGAATTACGATAATTGTTTGCAGTTTCGAAATCGATGGCAACAAAATTTTCCATAATTTATATTTTGTTCGATATAAAATTAATGATATTTTCTTGTTCGAAAGGAGAAAACCAATTGACAGTTTCATCTTTTTTGAACCATGTCATTTGACGTTTTGCAAAACGTCTTGTATTCTTTTTGATTTCTTCTATCGCAAAATCCAATGTAATTTTCTCTTCAAAAAAGTCGAACAATTCTCGATAACCAACAGTTTGCAAAGCATTCAAATCTTTTAAAGGAAATAAATTTTTTGCTTCATTTAATAAACCTTCGTTCATCATAATATCAACTCGACGATTGATTCGGTCGTACATTTCTTCGCGAGGAAGTTCTAAACCGATTTTAATTATGTTAAATGGATGTTTGTTCAAATCTTGATTTCTGAAGTTAGAGAAAGGTAAACCCGAAGATCTAAAAATTTCTAAAGCACGTGTTACACGCTGTTTATTGAAAATATCAACTTCTTCAAAATACTTTGGATCGACTTCTTGCAATTCTTTTTGCAATTTTTCAATTCCAAATTCAGCAAGCTCATTATTCAAATCTTCTCTAATTTTAGGATTAACATCAGGAAATTCGTCAAAGCCAACTGTGATCGCTTTTTCATATAAACCAGATCCACCAACCATGACGCAAATGTCATTTGTTTTGAAATAATTATTCAAAAAAGCTAAGCCATCACGCTCAAAATCACCAACCGAATATTTTTCGTGAATAGAAATATTTTGAATAAAATGATGCTTCACTTCAGTCAATTCTTCCTCAGAAGGAACAGCAGTTCCTATCTTCATTTCTTTGAAAAATTGACGACTATCACAAGAAATAATTTCGGATTGAAAATGTTTTGCAACTTCTATTGCCAAATTGGTTTTACCAATTGCAGTTGGTCCAACAATAGAAATTAAGGTTTTATTATTTTGAATTTTTTGCATGTTATATGAAATCGAGCGCAAGATACTTCGATATTTTATGAAAAGAAAAAGCTTCTATAAAAAATAGAAGCTTTGTAAATTATATTGATCTTTAATTAATCATTAAAGTGGTAAAGGAAAACAACATCCGCCGTATAAGCAGGTTTCGGATTATCTTTAATTTCTAAATTTGCTTCGATGACAACTTTTGCAATTCCTCTCAAATTAGTAATAGATTTCAATTTTGCAGTTAATCTTACCTCACTATCAACCAAAACAGCTTGTCCAAATCTCAAATTTTCAATTCCATAATTGATTAACATTTTGATGTTGCGCACTTCCGCAATTTGATCCCACAAATGTGGAATTAAAGATAGCGTTAAATAACCATGCGCTATTGTTTTTTTGAAAGGTCCTTCGTTAGCTGCTTTTTCAGGATCTGTATGAATCCATTGATGATCTAAAGTTGCATCAGCAAAGCGATTGATTTGTTCTTGATTTATTATATGCCAGTCAGATTTACCGATTTCTTTACCTTCGAAAGCTTTGTATTCATCGAAATTATTAATAATTACCATTATTCAGGTGTTTTAGTTTTTAGTATTGTATTGCTCAAATCTAATAAATAATCGTCAGATAATAAATTTTATTTATGAGAAAGAGAGCATTTTTTGAATAATCTAAAAATAAAAAATCCGACTGAAAATTCAATCGGATTTTTTATAGCTATTTAATTTATTGCTACTCAATAATTTTTGCATCTTCAACATTTGCATAGGCTCTTTGCGTATCTCTCCATGCAAGATATTTAATAATTTCTTTGTTGAAATATTTCATTCCAAAAAGTAAAATCCCAAAATCATCTATCAAACCAAAAGGTCCAAATAGCGCTTCTGGAATAATATCAATAGGAGAAATAATGTATAAAGTTGCTACAAATCCAAGAAATAAATTCATGTTGTCAGGTTTATAACTTCCTTTTTTGTAATCACCTAACATATTGAAAAAAGCCTTTACTTTTTCAAAAAAAGATTTGTCTTTTTGAGCTGCCATTGCTGCTTCTCCAGCGACTTTAAAGAATTTTGATTTTTTCATTTCACAAAATATGTTTTAAAAACGTATTATGTATTACAAAGTACATGCCAAAACATTTAAATTGATTTTTGTGTCATGTTAAAACTTTATGTTACATTGTTTTACTTGTTTTTCTTTTTCAGTTTAATGATTTTTGCATTCAATATTCTGTCAAGCTTTGGATATCTTTCGCGCATTAATTTTGTGCTGTTAAAAATTTCTTCATCTTCCATTGTTTGTCCAGCGTAACCATCATACAAACTTTCTACAACATTCATTCCGTTCACCACTTTTCCAAAACTTGGAAAACCTACTACATCATTGGAATTGATTGTATCCAAACGATGATTATCTTTCAGATTAATAAACAAATCCAAATCTCTTGTGTTTTTTCCTGCGCGCGCAAAACTCAAAGCTCCTTTATTATTTCCAGCAATAACAGGTTCATCTTCTACAATAAACTTTTTCCATTGATTAGAAACAATTGTGTCTGTATTTCCAAATTGGGCGACAAAGTTCGGAACAACACGATAAAAAGTTCCATCTTCGAAAAAATTGTATTTAACCAATTGATAAAAACGATCAACAGCTTTTGGCGATAATTTTCTTTCAACTTCGATATCAATATTTCCTTTTGTTGTTTCAAATCGAGCAACAAAATTTTCTGGTGCCTGTTTCGTTGTCCATTTTTTATGAAAAACCGTTTTGCTAGAAGTACAAGCCGAAAGCGTAATAAGTGTAAATAATGTTAGAGTAATTTGTTTCATGTTCTAATTTTGTGGATTAAACTTAAACAAAAAACGACACTTAGCGTAAGTGTCGTTTCATTATTTTTGCAATTCTTGTTCAATTTTAAAAAACCATTCTGTTTTCTGGTTATAAACTTCCGCTTCGGCAAGCATATAATGTGCTTCTTTGGTTTCTTCATATTTCACGCGATCCATCGTTTCTGGGTTGAAAGGTGGTAAAGGTTGCACTTCTGCACTAAAAGTTTTGGTGTGGCCTTTATATGTAAATGTTTTGGTGATAATTTCTTTTTCCATTGTCTTTTAATCTTTGGTAAAAATACAACTTTTGCAACGGAGAATTTACATTCGGAATAATTTAATTTTTAGGCTGAATTATTTTTTGATAAATAGTAATTTTGCAGCTATATGATTACTCAAAATAATTCTAATCAACAACAAGTTCTTGTCGTTTCTTCGTTTGATGAACTTGTACATACAGCTTTTTCTGGGAAAAATAATGCGATAAATTGGCGGCGAAATTTAGAAGGTGATTTTGAGGAAATTGTGAATCAATTGATTTTAAAAGATGATATTACTGTTATTTCTATTGATGATTTGAATGATTTAGATTTATCTAATGAAGGAATTAAAGCGAGAAATATTTTGATCAATGATTTACAACAATTAACTGATTTTGGCGCTTCGCCAACTTTAAACTTACTGAAATGTTACGAACGCGATACTGAATTTGATTTTATTTCGACAGATGTTTATTCATTTCACGTTGATCGTTCGCCAATTCCTACGGATACTTTTTTGTGCACTTACTATGGCGCTTCCAGTGATATTGTAGCAAATGAAGATGTGGAACAAAAAATTTTGATTCCAGAAATTAGAGAAAAACTATTCGAATTATATGATGGATACATTGATGGTTTTGAAGATTTTTTGAAAGAATATTTCTTTGATTTGCATTATCAAATTCGTCCAGGTGTTGAACCAATTAATTTAGGATTAGGAAATCTTTGGCGATTGGCAGTTGATCATCCAGAACAAAAAGTTTTGCCTTGTGTACATCGCGCGCCGAAAGAAAATAAAGATGAATATCGATTATTGTTAATCTGTTAGGAATAAATTAATCAAATAATATTAATAAAAATTATATAATTTAGATTCAAAAGATTAGGCTTTTGAATGAAGTCAAGCTTTTATTATTACAATGGTTTCACTAAATTTGCGTATATTTATTGATGAATAATTATTGTTAATTTAATTTCTATTATTATGAACAAAGAATCAGATATACTAAAATTAGAAGAAGCAGGAGCGTTAAATCGTTTAGCTAAATCTGCATCGCAAGCTGCAATCAGAGTTTCAGAAGCATTAGATTTATCAGTTCAATATGTTCAAGGAAATCGAATCATCGAGAGAAAACCTAATGGAGAAATTAAGGTGATTAAAACAATAGATCGAGTAAAAGTTCCAGCTGAATTGAAAAAAGGAGCTAAATTATGTCTAAAATAAAACGTTTGCGCGTTTTTGCTGGTCCAAATGGATCTGGAAAGTCTACTTTATTCGATTCAATCTCATCAAAATTTAATGCTGGATATTTTATTAATTCAGATTTGATTGAGAAAGAAATTTCTTTAAAAGGTTTTATTGATTTGGATCGATATGAACTAAAACTTACCGAAAAAGATTTTGAAGATTTTAAAACTGAACCTGCTTCAGTTTCATTATTCGAAAAAGCAAATAACGAAGGAAAAGCAATTGATGTGCAGTTTCGAAATAATGTTTTGGTTGATAAATCTAAATCTACACATAGTTACGAAGCGTCTTTTATTACTTCATTTATTCGAAAACACTTATTGATTAAAGGTAAATCTTATTCATTTGAAACGGTAATGAGTCATCCTTCTAAAATTGATGAAATAGTGGATGCTAAAAATCGTGGTTTCAAAACATATATGTATTTTGTCTGTATTGAAGATCCTTTGATTAATATTTCTCGAATTGAAAATAGAGTAGAAAAAGGTGGTCACGCTGTACCAGATGAAAAGGTGATTAAACGATATCATTCTACTTTAATGAATTTATTTCCAGCTTTAAAAATTGTAGATAAAGGCTATATTTTTGATAATTCAACTCAAGAAATGAGATTATTTGCACAAGTTAAGAGAAATGAACTTGAAATAGTTTCGGATAAAGTTCCAAATTGGTTTATAAAACAACTGCAATAAAAATTTTATCTTTGTAATTATAATGGTACAAATGGACGAATTCTAATTTAGAACGCCATATATTACAAGGATTACATTAAATACTATGGATTTAAAAGATCAATTAAAAAATCTTTTTCCTGATCATATACCTGAGCCAGAAGAAGTATCAAATGAAGAACAACATGAGTTATGGATTCAGAAAGAACCATTGATTTGTAAGTTTGAGAAACGAAAAGGGAAAATAAATACAATTATAGAAGGTTACGAAGGAGAAACAGAAGATTTCAAACTTTTAGCAAAAGAAATTAAGCAATTTTTGGGTGTTGGAGGGAGTTTTAAAGACGAACAAATCATCATTCAAGGAGATTATCGCGACAAGATTATGGCTTTCCTGAAAGATAAAGGATTTAAAGTGAAAAGAGTAGGTGGTTAATAATTTCTTTACAATTATTACTGATAAAAATTGTATATTGTTCTCTTATTTTTAATTATAAAATCATGAGTAAAGCAGCATCAGAATTAGTTTTAAATGCAGACGGAAGTGTTTACCATTGTAATATAAGACCAGAGCATTTAGCAGATACTATTATAACTGTTGGTGATCCAAATCGTGTCGAAAAAGTTTCAAGACATTTTGATACAATCGAGCACACAGCAAGCAAAAGAGAAATTGTAACGCATACAGGAACGTTGAATGGTAAACGTTTAACAGTTATTTCGACTGGTATGGGAACGGATAATATTGATATTGTTTTATCTGAGTTAGACGCTTTGGCTAACATCGATTTAGAAACTGGAGAGATCAAAAAAGATTTCAGAAAATTATCATTTGTTCGTATGGGAACTTCTGGAGCTTTGCAAGCGGATATTCCTGTTGATAGTTTCGTTATTGGTTCTCATGGTTTAGGTTTAGATGGACTTTTGCATTATTATATTGGGAGTGAAGCGGTGATGAATAAAGAGGCAGAAGATGCTTTTATCAAACATGTTGATTGGTCGCCGAAAAAAGCACGTCCATATTTAGTAAAAGGATCTGATTTGTTGTTAGATAAATTGGCTTCTGAAAAAACAATTCAAGGAATAACGGCTACAGCTTGTGGTTTTTACGGTCCTCAGGGACGTTATTTGAGATTGCAACCAAATCCAGCTGATATTAATGAGCGTTTAACAACTTTTAATTACGAAGGTTTAAGAATCTCTAATTTTGAGATGGAAACTTCTGCAATTTATGGATTATCAGCGATGATGGGACACGAAGCGTTATCAATAAATGCAATTGTTGCGAATAGAATTTTAGGTGAATTTAGTGCCGATTCTTACAAAGCAGTTGATGCAATGATTGAATATTCGTTGGAAAGATTAACGAAATAATTTCAGAATTAATTATACAAAACAAAAGCTCGAGAAAATTCTCGAGCTTTTTTGATTTTATATAATTTAAGAATTTTAATTCAAATTCATTAATTCTTTTGCTTGATTGATTGCTGCATCTGTTAATTCTGAACCAGAAATCATTTGAGCAATTTCTTCTAAACGTTGTTGTTGAGAAAGTTCTATCACATTTGTTTGTGTCGTTTCGTCAACAACTTCTTTGTAAACTTTTAGCTGATAATTTCCTTTTGAAGCAACTTGTGGCAAATGCGTAATTACTAAAAGTTGCATATTTTCAGCCATTGTTTGCATTACTTTTCCTGTTTCATTCGCAACTTTTCCAGAAATTCCTGTATCAATTTCATCTAAAATCAACGTTGGTAAATGTTGATGCGTTGCCAATAATTTTTTAATCGCTAACATCAATCGAGAACGTTCTCCACCAGAAACAGATTTCTCGAAAATACGCGGTTCCATTCCTTTATTTGCCGAGAATAAAAACAAAACTTCATCTTTTCCAGTTGCTGTGAAATCTGCTGTTTCGTTTAATTGAATCGTTAATTGAGAATTTTCCATTCCTAATTGTGACAACGTATTCAAGATATTTTTTCTAATAATTTCGATAGAAGAAAATCTATTTTTTCTAATCTTAATTGATTGTTTTTCAAGTTTTTCTGAAATTGAATTCAATTCTTTATTTAAGTGAATAATTAAATCACTCAAATTATCAAACCCAGAAGTTTGACTTTCTAATTCATCACGTTTTGCAATTAATTCTTCAACAGAAATCACATTATGTTTTCGTAATAATTTATGAATCAAATCGTAGCGATCTGTAATTTCTTGTAATCTTTCAGGATTAATTTCAGTCGAATCTATCAAACTACTCATTTCACCCGAAATATCTTGCAATTCTATTTTTGATGAAATCAATCGCTCGTAAATCAAATTGTATTGCGAATTATAATCCGAAATTTTATTCAATTTATTGCTTGCTTCATTCAATTGAGAAATTATTCCCATTTCAGGATGCTCCAAAAATTGATAAGTTTCATTCAAAATCGAAATAATTTCTTCTACATTTGATAAAGATTTTATCTCGATTTCCAATTGTTCTAATTCCTCATTTTTTAGCGAAGCATTGTTCAATTCTTCCCACAAATGCAATTTATATTCTAAATCTTGCGATTGATTTTCTAACGAATTTTGAGCATCTTTTATCTTTTTCTTTGTTGAAATATAGTGGTTAAAATCTTTCCTATATTCTTTCAATAAGTCTTTGTTTTCTCCGTAAATATCCAACATCGAAAGTTGAAAATCAGCTTCAAAGATTTTAGGGGTATTAAATTGAGAATGAATATCAATCAATAATTCTGATAATTCCTGTAAAATAGAGACTTTAACAGGTGTGTCATTGATAAAAGCACGCGATTTTCCAGAAGGTAATAATTCTCTTCTCAAAATAGATTCGTCTTCATAATCTAAATCATTCTCTTCGAAAAAATCATTTAATTCAAGATTTTTAATCTCAAAAACAGCTTCGATAATACATTTTTCATCAACATTTTTCAAGGCTTTTAAATCGGCACGTTCGCCTAAAACTAATTTTAAAGCACCTAACAAAATCGATTTTCCAGCACCAGTTTCACCGGTAATTGTGGTCATACCTTGATGAAAATCAATCTCCAATTGATCGATAATGGCGAAATTATTAACGCGAAGAGTTTTTAACATTTACTTTTTCAATTTATTCCAATAATTGTCGTTGTATTTTGGCGCGATTGAATTTAAAATTCCTTTCAGTTTCTCGATATTCACCGTAGAAACCTGTCCGCCTGAAAATACTTGACTAATTTCGCTATTTTTTGCTGTTAAGAAAAGTTCTAAAGGATAAAATTGAGAATAATTTCCTCTTTGGTAAAATTCTAACTGCAATAGAGTATTTCCAATAGCATTTTTACCACGAACTTCGTTCTCAGACATAATGTCTAAGCCGTTTCTATGATATTGATAGATGATATTTCGAAGTGTAGAATTATCCGATTTTAAAATATTGTTAATTAAGGCGGTACGCGATTTTATTCCATCTAATTCGCTCCAACCAGAGAAATTATTGTTCGCTTGACCGAAATCTGCAATTTTCTTCGCCATTTTGAAATACTCTGTTCCGCCTTCTTTCGCAAATGTATCTGCATCATATCCCAAAACTAAATAAATGTAATACGTCAATACATCTGTCAAATTTTTTCCACTGAATTTACGATCATTGAAAATTAATTCTTCAGATTCTTGGTATTGAAACGTAAAATTATCGTCAGATAAATTAAGAACAGGCGTATAGTACGTTGAGTTAAAAACAGGACGACGAGATTGTACCAAAATAGTACCTTTCATTCTGTTTCCCTCACGTTCCGTTACATTGATGACGAAACTAGCTTCAATTCTTTCGTATGTTTTTAAACGATCATTTGTCCATTTTGTTGAATTAATAAACGTTTTTAATGATCTTTCTAAAGTTTGATAAACCTGTGTATTAGATCCCTGAACCTGAGAATAATCGACTTTTACATCTGCAATAATATTTTGCGAGAAAGCCGAAATAGCTAAACACGACGAAAAGAAAATTGAGGCTAATTTCTTCATAATAAATTTTATAACTTATTTAAAATGACATTCAAAATATCTTTTGCAACATCTGTTTTTGATTTTGCATCAAATTGTTGCATCGATAAATCTTTATCAATAATTGTAATTTTGTTTGTATTCTTCTGAAAACCAGCTTCTTTATCTTGCATCGAATTAAGAACAATAAAATCAAGATTCTTTTTGGCTAATTTTTTCTTTGCATATTCTTCTTCGTTATTCGTCTCTAATGCAAAACCAACCAATAATTGATGTGTTTTGATTTCGCCTAACGATTTTAGAATATCAGGATTTTTCACCAATTCGATAATTAAATTATCATCGTTTTCTTTCTTAATTTTATGCTCAGCCATTTTTTTTGGACGATAATCTGCAACAGCCGCTGACATTACCACAGCATCAGCATCAGCAAAATTAGCGTACATCGCTTCGTACATATCACGAGCAGAAACAACATTTATTCGATCGATAGGAAAACCTGTAACAGATTCGTGACTTGGACCACTAACCAAGGTAACTTTTGCACCCAAATTAGCAGCAGCTTTTGCAATCTCGAATCCCATTTTTCCCGAAGAATAATTACCTATAAAACGAACAGGATCTAAGTTTTCGTATGTAGGACCAGCAGAAACTACTACTTTTTTTCCGTGAAGTGGGAGAGTAGCTTCGATTGTACTTTCCAAAAACGCAATAATGTTTTCAGGTTCAGCCATTCTACCTTCTCCAATTAATCCACTTGCTAATTCACCAGCTTCGGCAGGAATACAAATATTTCCGAAAGATTCTAATTTAGCAATATTTTCTAAAGTTGATGGATGTTTGTACATATCCAAATCCATTGCTGGAGCAAAATATACAGGACATTTAGCCGAAAGATAAGTAGCTAAAACCAAATTATCACACGTTCCATCTGCCATATGAGAAAGTGTATTTGCTGTACAAGGTGCAATAATCATATAATCTGCCCAAAGTGCATATTCTACATGATTATTCCAATCACCTTTATCGCCAAAAAACTCCCATTCAACTGGATGTTTGGAAAGCGTGGAAAGTGTAAGTGGGGTAACGAAGTTTTGAGCTTCTGGTGTCATAATAACTTTGACATCTGCTCCTTTTTTGATAAGCCCTCTAACAAGAAAAGCGGCTTTGTAGGCCGCTATTCCGGCAGAAACTGCCAAAAGAATTTTTTTACTATGTAAAACAGACATTATTTATCCTCATTTGGATTTCTGTAATATACGTCATTGTCTAACCATTCCTTAACCGCAATAGAAGTCGGTTTTGGTAATCTTTCGTAGAATTTTGAAACTTCGATTTGCTCTCTGTTTTCAAAAACTTCTTCTAAAGAATCTGTATGTGCAGCAAACTCATCCAATTTCTGAATTAATTCAGTTTTCATTTCTTGGTTAATTTGTTCTGCTCTTTTACCCATAATTACAATCGATTCGTATAAGTTTCCTGTTTTCTCATCGATTTTATTACGATCATAAGTTTGTGTTGTTGGTGCTGCACCGATATCCTTGAAATTCATAATGAAAGAATTTTATATATTTTACTATTATTTATTATTTTGCTCTTTGCTTAATTCAGCTTGATCAGCTTCAAATTTCTTTTTAGCTACTTCTATATCAGCTAATTGTTTTTTAGTCTCAACCATATCTTTGTCGATTTTCTCCATCAATTTATCAGCTTCTGCTTTAAATTTTGTTTGCGGATAATATCTTGTTAACAAAAGATATTGCGTTCTGGCATCTTGTAAACGTAAATCTTTGTTCTCGATACGAGAGAAATTTAACGCCAATTCTGTTTTAGAACGTAATGAATACATCATTGCTTCTTCACGAAATTTAGAATCTGGATATTCATCAACCATATTGTCAAAAGAAACTCCAGCAGCCTTATATTTCATTGTTTTGTAATAAACTTTAGAAATTTCGAAAGACTTTAATTCTAATTTTTGTCTAAGTTCTGTAATATAATTATTCGCTTCTGCAACGTGTGCTGATTCTGGATACGAATTGATAAATCCTTGTAACTCACTGATTGCTGTGTACGTACTTGTTTGATCCAAGTCATATTTTGGCGAATCTTTGTAATAAGAAAATGCCGATTTGAATAAAGCTTCTTCTGCACGGCTATCCATAGGATAAGCTCCTGCAAAGCTTTTGAATTGATGTCCTGCTAAACGGAAACTTTTTTCGTTAAAGTTACCTTGTGCCATATTATAGGCAATGTCCGCAGATTTTTCTGTTCCTACAAATGATGTAGAAATTTTTTCATACAATTCGTTTGCCAAATCATATTTACCATCTTGATACAATTGTGTAGCCAATGTAAAGATTTCGTCTTTATCCGTACTTTTCATCGCTTTGTTATAGGTCTTGTTACAAGACACTAAAGAAGCGCCAATTAAAACTACTAAGCTTAGTTTTTTAAACATTCTGCAAATTTAATAAAATTTGAGGACTAAAGTATAAAATATTTTTTTCTTATCCTCTTAATAAAATCTCAAAGTTTTGATTTATTCCGCTGTTGTGTCTGTACTTAATGTAACTATATCACGATCAAATAGATATAAACCTCCTTTGTCAGATCCAATCATTTCTAGCTTATCTAAGATATTTCTTGCTAATTTTTCTTCTTCAATTTGCTCAGAAACATACCATTGCAAGAAATTGTGAGTTGAATAATCTCTTTCTTCTAATGTTAAGCCTACAATTTCGTTAATTGATTCAGAAACAAAGCATTCGTGGTTTAAAATTGCAGTAAAAACTTCTTTCAATGTTGTGAAATCTTGTTTTGGTTCTTCAATTTGTGGAACAAACGCTTTTCCGCCTCTTTCGTTAATAAATTTAATTAATTTTAACATATGCATACGTTCTTCGTCTGCATGCGAGTACAAGAAATTTGCAGTTCCTTCTAAACCTTTCACTTCAGCCCAAGAAGCCATAGCTAAATATAATTGAGAAGAATCTCCTTCTAATTTGATTTGTTTGTTTAATGCGTCTAATATTGTATCTTTTATCATAGCTTTATTTTTTTAGATGTTTGATAATAATTGGTTAATTTTTGTTGTCAAATTAGCTGATGCTGGAACTAAAGGTAATCTTGTAAATGGTTTACAAACTCCTTTTTTATCTAAAACAGCTTTTATTCCGCAAGGATTTCCTTCCTCGAAGATAGCACGTGTAATTTCTACAACTTTGTAATGACCTTCGTAAGCAGCAACAACTTCTTTGTTGATTGCTTTGCGAATCATATCTGTAAAAACAGTTGGAACACCTTGTCCAATAACAGAAATAACACCAGAACCTCCAGCTAAAGTCATTGGAACAGCGAATTCATCATCACCAGAAATAATATTGAAATCTTCGCGTGTATTTTTACGGATAATATCTGTTGATTGTAAGAAATCTGGTGAAGCTTCTTTAATCGCAACAATATTTTTGAATTCATTTGCTAAACGAATTGTTGTATCTGCTGAGATATTAGAACCCGTTCTACCAGGAACATTATACAAAATAATGTTGGCGTCTGTACTTTCTGCAATCGCTTTATAATGTTGATAAATCCCTTCTTGATTTGGTTTATTATAATAAGGAGAAACCGTAAGAACTGCGATATAATCACTCAAATCTGTTTCTTGATATCCATTAATAACTTCTGCCGTATTGTTACCTCCAATACCCAAAACCATCGGAACACGATTAGCATTCGCCTTCTTTATTGTTTCGATTACCTGTTTCTTTTCATCTTTTGTAAGTGTTGCTGCTTCTGCAGTAGTTCCTAAAATAACTAAATACTCAACACCGCCATCGATACTATAGTTTACTAAATTTTCTAATGCAGTATAATCTACGGTACCATCTTGTTGAAAAGGCGTAACCAAAGCAACTCCTGTCCCAATTAATTGTTTCATCTTTTATAAATGTTATTAAATCTAATACTAAGTTAAAATTCGGAATTATATCTTGAATAATCAAATAATAGTGCTAATCTATAATTGGTCTTAGATAAAATCCAAAATCTTTCAAAAATAGCGATTAATTTATAGGAATAAAATTAATTTAAGCCAATGTTTTATGATTTTACTTATAAAAAAAAGCCACTCAAAACGAGTGGCTCATATTATTTCTAACTTTAGATTAGTTAAATGTATATTTAAATCCTAAAGAAAAACGACCAGCTTCAAAATCTGAATCATTTGATAATCTCCAATCAGGCTTCCAATCAAAATGTAAAGCCAAAGGAGCAGATGGAATTTTATATTCTAAACCTGCTTGTGGACGAATACCAAATATTGTTTTATCTTCATAATATCCTTTATCTACAAAAGTTAATTGAGGTCCAACCCCTACATACCATCCTAAGCCATTTGTACCAGAAAAAGGTTGATTATATGTATAATCTGCACCTAAAACAGTAACATGATCTCCAAACATCACCTGTACATTACCAGCGTTTTTACCATCAAAAGAGTGTTTGAATTGTGGACCTACTAATGTTTCTCCATCTCCTAAATCTACAACAACACCTAAAGCATTTTTATAGTTTTGAGCATTTACTTGAGAAATTCCTAATGCCATTACAGCAACTAATAATACTTTTTTCATTTTTATTAAATTTTCAGTTTTTAACTTTGTTATACCATCTATTTTACAAAAAGCGTGCAAATGTTATCTTAATGTTAAGTTTTAACATTTTTAATCGAATAATAATTATATATATTGCTTTGTATGAGTAAGATATTTGGTTAATTTAAAATCATTCTAAAGTTTAAACTTTTACATTATTCTCTTAAAAAAGTTAATTTTGTAGAAACAAAACAATAATGATTAAAACTGTAATTTTCGATATGGACGGCGTAATCGTCGATACAGAACCAGTACATAAATATGCTTATTTCGAACATTATAAAGAACTGAATATTCCAGTTACGGAAGAATTATTTGCTACATTTACAGGACAATCGACAAAGAATGTTTATCAAATTCTGAAAGATAAATTTGATCTGAAAGAAGAAGTGAACGATTTGGTTTTGAGAAAACGTACCATCTTTAATGAAGCTTTTGACACAAAACCTGATTTGTATTTGATTGACGGGGTTGAGAGTTTGATTAAAGATTTATACAGTAATGGAATCGAACTGATTTTGGCGTCCTCGGCTTCAAAATCGACAATTGATCGAGTTTTTAATCGTTTTGAGTTGAATCAATATTTTACACATAAAATTTCTGGCGAAAACTTTCCGAAGTCAAAACCAGATCCTGCTATTTTTCTATATGCAGCTGATTTGGCTAAATCTAAACATGCTGAATGTATAGTTATCGAAGATAGTAAAAACGGAGTGGAAGCGGCTTCCCGTGCGAATTTGTATTGTTTAGGTTACAAAAGTGCAAATTCGAAACAACAAGATATTTCAAAAGCAAATTGTATTGTAGATGATTTTAATGCGATTGATGCAAATTTTATTAAAGAATTTGAATTAACAATTTAAGATTAATCAATAATCTTAAATTGTTTCATTAAGAAAATGGCATTCATCATTTTGGTTGTGCCTTTTCTTAATTTATAATCTGAATAATAATTGTTGTCCACGTTTTTTAATTCGAAACAATAATTAATAATATGATCCGGGTTTTCACCTTCCATTTTCGTTAATTCTAAATCGTGAGTCGCGATAAAACCAATCAATTTTGTAGGAGATTTAATCAATTTTTCTAAAAATTTTTGCGAACCAATTAGTTTATCTTCTGAATTTGTTCCTTTTAAAATCTCATCTAAAATGATGATTTGTGGTTGATCATTTTCTAAACGTTCAATCAAAATTTTCAATTTATTAATTTCATTTTTGAAATAAGAATCGCCAGAAGACAGATTATCGACTGTCCTGATACTTGTAAATAAATCCATTGGATAAAATGACATTTTTTCTGCACTCACTTTTGAGCCATTCATTGCCAAAACCAAATTTGTTCCAACTGTTCTCAAAAAAGTACTTTTTCCAGCCATATTTGCACCTGTAATAATCGCAATATTGTTTGGACGATTGGTTTCAAAATCATTTTTCACAACTGTTTTTTCATCTAATAAAAGGTGAAAACCATTCGTAATTTTTAACGCATAAGGTTCATCTACAATTTCGGGATATGTAAATGATGTATGTTTATCATTGAAAATAGCAAAAGAAACGAAGGCCTCTAATTTCGCCAATTCATCTAACCAAGGTTTGATTTGATGAACCGTTTTTTGAACTTCATTTTCAAATTTGATCGAATAATGTAATAGCCACAAGAAAAATGTATTCAACACAAATCCGACAATCGGGAAATTTGCTGCATCTAAAGTTTCTTTTGTTGAAGAAATTGTCTTGATTAAATCCGATGATTTGAAAGGATTTACAAATGTATTTTGAATTTCAACATTTAGTTTTGATTCAAATTTTTCTTCTTCAATATGTCGAAAAACTTCATATAAATTATCCAATTCATCTGCTTTCATTGTCGTATAAGCTGCTATTCGTCGAAGTTGTTGTTTATAAAACATGGAAATTGCATTCGAAATAATAACTGCGCCTAGAATCCAATAAAAAACAATTTCTTTCGGAAAACTAATAATTGCTAAAGCGATAAAACATAAAATATTCAGAACAGAAAAGATGAGTGGAAGTAATTTTATTGAATTAGTATTGAATACACGATTTTCGAACACAAAAATTGAAGATTGATTCATGTTTAATCGCTTTGTAAATGTCAAAAATGTCACTATCCAATTTCTTTTTTCAGCCAATTCTGTAAATGCATTTTGTCTATCAATAATTTCTGATTTGTCTAAAATCAAATTCGATAAAAAATGTTTCAACTGTAAATTTCCAATTCGAGTTTGCGTTTTATTGATCCGATTGAAGATTGAATTTCCTTCCAAAATATCTAAATCTTTGTTGTAAACATTATTGAACTGAGAATTATCTTCAACAAATGGATCGATAGAATCATCAGATTTTATTTGATTGATAATTTCTAAAGCTTGGATTGAATAATTAATTTGCGAAGAAATTTTAGAAGTTTTAACCACTAAAACGATAAAAACAATAAATAAAATAGAAGAAATAATCAAATATAAATTGTTGCTCGACGTGACGTAAAGCAAGAAAAATACAACCGAAATAATAAATGCAACAAGCCTGATATTGCTGATTTTATTCTTTTTTGACTTTAAAAGATTAAAATCATTTTGTAGTTTTTCTTCAATTTTCAGATAGTTTTCCATTCTTAATTTTATTTCTGATTAAAGGTAGTGGTATAAATAATAAAAGAGCGAAATTTCCGCTCTTTTAAATTGTTGTTTATATAATTGTGTGAATTACAACACTTTTATTTCGAATACTTTTTCATCATTCAAATAACCTTCTAACGTATCTTTTGAATTGATTTTAGAAACTCCCGCTGGCGTTCCAGTAAAAATTAAATCGCCTTTTTTCAAGGTAAAATATTTAGAACATTCCGCAATTAACGTATTGATATGAAAAATCATATCTTTTGAATTTCCTGTTTGTACATTTTCTCCATTTCGATCTAATTTGAATGTAAGATTTTCTAAATCAAAATTTTCTTTTGGATGAAAATCAGAAGCAAATGCAGAACCATCAAAAGCTTTCGCAATTTCCCAAGGAAAACGCTTTTCTTTCAATTCTTGTTGTACATCGCGCGCTGTAAAATCAATTCCTAAACCGATTTCTGAAAAATAACGATCTGCAAATTGAGGTTGAATCATTTTTCCAACTCGATCAATTTTAATTACAATTTCCGTTTCAAAATGAACTTCTTTCGTAAAACTTGGAATAACAAAAGGAAAACCCTTTCTTAAAATGGCCGAATCTGGTTTCATAAAAAACATAGGCGATTCTGGAATTGGATTATCTAATTCTTTTGCATGTTCGACGTAATTTCGTCCGACACAAATAATTTTCATCGCTTAAAAACCGTTTTGTAATTTGATTCGAGTAAAAACTTTCTTTGTATATAAAGGAAAATCGGCATTCTGAATCCACGCATAATAACCTGGATCTTTCGCAAAGATATCCGTCACAACTTGTCCTTTATACTTGCCAAACGAAATAATTTCTTGGTCTTTATCATTGTACTGAATAAATCCAGCTAAATCAGCCGTTTTGCGTTGAGAAGAAAATTCGCTCAAAAATTTATTGTCATTTTCAAGCTCGTCATATTTCTCGATTTGCGCCATCAAAACTTCGTAAGTCGCAATTGTATCAGCTTCCGCAGAATGTGCATCAATCAAATCTTTATCGCAATAATACTTATAAGCAGCGCTTAAATTGCGAGGTTCCATTTTATGATAAATCACTTGCACATCAATTGGACGATGTTTTGATAAATCAAAATCAAAACCATTACGTAATAATTCTTCTGCTAAAAGTGGAATATCAAAACGATTTGAATTATATCCTGCCAAATCAGAATCTTTAATCATTTCCATAATCGCAGGGGCAAGTTCTTTGAAAGAAGGCGCATCGGCAACATCTTCGTCAGAAATTCCGTGGATTAAAGTTGTTTCTGGTGGAATTGGAATTCCAGGATTAACTTTCCAAGTTTTTACTTCTTTTGAACCATCTGTCAAAGCTTTCACGATAGAGATTTCAACAATACGGTCTTTTGAAACATTAGTTCCAGTTGTTTCTAAATCAAAGAAACAGATATTTTTAGTTAATTTCATTTTGTAATTTCTTTTCTAAAAATGATTGAGATAAGGATGTACAATAAGATGATTAGCGGAATTGCAGCAACTTGCAACCAAGCCACTAAACCTAATGTAATGATTAAGAAAATATATTTATAATAATTTTCTGCCCAACTCAATCCTTTAAATTTTAAGGCAAATAATGGTAAATCGACAATTAATAAAACACTAAATACAATAGAAACGGCAATTAATAAATACGGATCAACAGATGGATTTATAATTTGTCCATTATTGTAATAGATAGAAAATAATGAGAAAATAAATAAGGTATTTGATGGTGTTGCCAAACCTTTGAAATACGTTGCTTGATCTTCATCTAAATTAAATTTTGCTAATCGTAACGCCGAAAAAGCAGGAACTAAAAAAGCAAATAATGAAATTGCAGCAATTTTTAAATTCTCATTTTCATAAATAAAATCAGTTGAAAAATGATTAAACATCGAAAATAACATCAATCCTGGTACAACACCAAACGAAATACAATCTGCCAAAGAATCCAATTCTTTTCCAATCGGGCTACCAATATTCATTAATCGTGCAACCATTCCGTCCAAAAAATCAGCAACTAATGAAATCAACATCAAAACCATCACAATTGTAACTGTGGTAGTTGTGATTTGAGCATTGCTCGAAATCATGAAAATGGCTGATAATACACCACATGAAAGATTAAGTAGTGTTAGAAAATTTGGAATTGTAAATAATTTCATAAATGAATTTTTCATCACAAAAGTACAAACAAAAATTAATCTGAATCCTTTTTAAACACAATAAAACCACTATTTTTGAGTTTTTATATTCGTAATTCATCAATTTTGAAAAAGACATTCCTTATATTATCTGTTCTAGCAAGTCAATTTGCTTTTTCTCAAACCACACGCAAATATTCGAACGAGTTTTTGAATATTGGTGCAGATGCGCGCTCGTTTGCAATGGGTAATGCGGTTGTGGCGAATATTGGAAATGCTAATGCGGCTTATTGGAATCCTGCTGGATTAACGGAAATTACCTATGATTGGGAAGCTGCAGCAATGCATGCTGAATATTTTCAGTCGATTGCAAAATTTGATTATGCGGCGGTTGCAATTCCGTTGAGAGAAAGTAATTCTACGATTGCATTTTCGTTTACACGTTTTGGTGTTGATGATATTTTGAATACAACAGAATTGATTGATAATCAAGGAAATATTAATTACGATAAAATCTCTAAATTTTCTACAGCAGACTATGCTTTAACAATGTCTTATGCGGGAAATGTCTTTAATAATAAAGATATTCAGTTTGGTGCAAATGCTAAAATCGTTTATCGACATATTGGGAAATTTGCGCAAGGATTTGGTTTCGGTTTAGATCTTGGTTTGCAATATCGTACCGATAATAAAATGTATTTTGGTTTGATGGCACGAGATATTACAACAACTTTCAATGCGTGGAGTATCAATAAACAAAAGGTAAAAGAAATCACGATTGACGAACCAAATAATGAAGGTGAGCCAACAATTTTGAATGATTTACCTGGAGAGAATATCGAATTAACAATGCCTAAATTGCAATTTGGAGTTGGAAAACGTTTTGATTTTAATGAACGAGTTTCGTTATTGGGAGAGGTTGATATGAATATCGAATTTCAACAAATGAATGCCGCAATTTCTGGAAAAGGATTTTCGATTTCGCCGCAAGTTGGTCTTGAATTAGGTTATGATGACATGGTTTTTGTACGTGGTGGATTGAATAATTTACAGAAAATTTCGCAATTTGATGGAAAAGATAAAACTCAAATTCAGCCAAATGTTGGGGTAGGTTTCAAATACAAAGGAATCTCGATTGATTATGCTTTGACAAACTTTGGAGACAGTGGTTTAGGATTATATTCTAACATTTTCTCAGTCCGTTTCGAGATGGATAAATGGAGATAAATAAGTTTTACTCATAATTATATTGATAGGTATATTTTTCTGAATATTGATATTTTATACTCTGTCAAGTGTTTCCAAAAGCGTTTTGGCATCATTTGGATTAGTAACATCGAATTTTTCCTTGTTTCAATTGTTGTCCAATTAAAATAAGACTTCCACAATTCTTGGTATAAATTCTCTTTTACATCAAAATAATAATTAAAGGTAAAACATTATATTTTGGATCAGTTTTCGCAAAAAATAAATCTTAATTAATCTTTTCAAAACGAATAAATATCGCTGAAAAAGTTTAACAAAAAATTTAATCGTACTCCAAATTGATTAAAAGTTCAGTTTTTAATCGGCTGATAAAATTACAATCTAATTCAGCAAGAAGAATATCAATTAATTGAGACAAAAAATCGCGGTGAATATAGTTAAATACAAAGGTTTTTTCATTTGTCATAAAATAAAAATCAAAATGACTAAAATAACCTGAAATTGATTTAATCTCTAGTGTTGGAAGTTCTTCGGGTTGAAAAAAATCACTTAATTTTGCACGATAATCATGCATTTTTTTGATAGAATTTGAATTAATATCAACATATTCCAAATTTAAATCTTCAATTTCATCTGAATAAAATTGAAACAAAAATTCATTTTTAGGATAATCATTTATGTACAAATTGAAACGATTATCTTTTTGGTATAACTGAAAAAGTCGATTAAATTCTTGCACATTATTGATCATAATAGATGAAGTTAAATAATTGATTTGAATAAATTTAAAAACATTTAGTTAAATAATCAAATAAAAAAGAGCCAAATTAACTTGGCTCTTGTATTTCTAGTAACGTATTGTTCTTGTTGTATTTGAAATTGGTTGATCAATATCTTTGACGAATTGTGTTCGTTTGACCCAATTTTTATGATTATCATATTGATATTTAATCGTGGAAATATTCTTTACTTTTCCTGCTTCATCAATCACAGTTTCTTCAATAATATTATTGTTTTCATCAAATTTGCGAATATATTTATTGACTTGTTTATTGTCTTTGTCCACATAATTTTCCTCTATAGGATTGCCTTTCGCGTCGTTTTTATAATTCAACGTATAATTTCCTTGGTTATATTTCACCAATGTTTTGACTAAAAATCCATTTTGATATTGAAACGTTTTTTCGATAAAAACATCAGAATCTTCCAATAAATTAGTTTCTCTTTCGTAAGTTACATTCTGATTTTGGTCTAATTTGTATTCAGTTTTAGAAACATTGACATCATTTTCGCTTTTCGTGACAATGTAACCGTCTGTTGTATATTCATAATCAAAATTGAAAACTAAACTTTCGTCATTGTTTTTCATTTCTCTCGAAATCAATTTATTCGATTCATTATAATTAAATATTTCAGCAAAAGTTTTATTTCCAGCTTCATCAAAATAATCACGTTTTGTCGGATTACCATCTTTATTATACGTTGATTTTGTGTAATATTCCGTTTCATAACCTTCAATAAACTTCATGCGAATACGTGCTTTTTGCATCGATTCTTCGATAAAAGTTGGATTTCCTAAAACATCATTTTGTTGTAATTCAGATTTTTGAGCAAATGCAAAACCTGAAAATAATATGGTAATTAAAGCAATGTTTTTTAACATATGTTGTATTTTTTTTTTTCTTGAATAGAAAGATTAACCAAAATTAATTCAAAAATGTAAATTTCTTGATCTATTTAAAGGTGAACGTAAAAACTAGAACTTATATTTGAAAAAAAAATAAAAAAATGAGCACAAAATTTAAACTTTTAGGAAATCAACCAGCATTTATCGATTTATCATTGTTATTAGTACGTTTAGCTGCTGGTGGATTTATGTTTACACACGGATTCGGAAAATTGCAAAAATTAATCAATGGAAATTTCGAATTTGGAGATCCAATTGGACTTGGACCAGAAATTTCTTTAGGTTTAACTGTTTTTGCGGAAATACTTTGTGCTTTTTTAGTTTTGGTCGGATTATTTACTCGTTTGGCGGTAATTCCACTAATCATTACAATGTTAGTTGCTGTATTTATCGTGCATGCAGATCATGATTTTGGTAAAAAAGAATTGGGATTATTCTACTTAATCAATTATTTAGTTATATTTTTATCAGGCGCAGGAAAATATTCTTTAGACAAATTGATACTTAAAAAATGATAAAAACATTAACCTATAGTTTATTGATTTGTTCTTCTGCATTATTTGCTCAATCAAAAAATATGAAAAACATTGTTTATACGCCATTAGCAAAGGCAGAATTAACATTAATAAAAGAAAAGAAATCCTATGATCCTTTTCGTGTTTTATTAACAACTTCGGATGCAGATACAAAAATCTTAAAATCAACTTCTATTGATATTGATCCAAAAGATCCATTAATCAAATTATTGGCCGATCGTATGTATGCAACGGTTCAAGACGAGGCAAGTAAAGGTGTTGGTATTGCAGCTCCACAAATTGGAATTAATCGCAACGCGGTTTGGGTGCAACGTTTTGACAAAGAAGGCGAACCTTTTGAGTTTATTATCAATCCAAAAATCACGTGGTATTCGGACATTGTTCGTCACGGTCGCGAAGGTTGTTTGTCTATTCCTGATATTTTCGGAAAAGTGTATAGAAGCTTGGTTCTTCGATTGGCATATTATGATTTGGATGGAAATTTTCATGATGAAACAGTTGAAGGTTTTACAGCGGTTATTTTTCAGCACGAATACGATCATTTAACAGGAACGTTATTTACAGATCGAATGAAAGAGCAAGAAAATCTAAATTACGTGAAAGCTGAAGTGATGAACGATGTTTTTTACTTGAAAAAGACTAGTTCTTTTACAGATGACGACGACGATGAAGATTAAAAATTTCTTAAAACCTAGAAATTATTATGCTTGGCATAGTTTTTAGTTTAATTTTGCAAAAACTTATTTAGAAAATTGTTAGCATACACTACATATAATCATCCAACGAGCACAGAATGGGTGACTTTTGTTCATGGAGCAGGAGGAAGTTCTACGATTTGGTTCAAGCAATTGCGTGAATTTCGCAAACATTTCAATGTTTTGTTAATGGACTTGAGAGGACATGGACGTTCTAAGAAAAACTTGAAAGCGCTTTTCGAAAAACGTTATACTTTCAAATCAGTTTCAAAAGATGTGATTGATGTTTTAGATCATTTAAATATCGATAAAACACATTTTGTTGGGATGTCTTTGGGAACGATTGTGATTCGACAATTGGCAGAAGATTATTCGGAGCGATTCAAATCAATGGTGATGGGAGGCGCAATTATGAAAATTAATTTTCAATGTCAATTTTTGATTAACGTTGGAAATACATTCAAACATATGTTGCCTTATTTAATCTTGTATCGAATTTTTGCTTTCGCTATCATGCCAAAGAATACGCACAAAGAGTCAAGGCTATTATTTATCAATGAGGCGAAGAAATTGTATCAAAAAGAATTTTTGAAATGGTTCAAACTCACTGCGGATGTCAATCCATTGCTAAAATGGTTTCGAAAAATTGAATTAAATATTCCGACTTTATATGTGATGGGAGCAGAAGATCATATGTTTTTGCCTTCGATTCAGGAATTAATAAAAGCACATACCAAACATTCAGAATTGATTGTTATCGAAGATTGTGGACATGTTGTGAATGTCGATCAACCACAAATTTTTAACGATAAAGTAATTGAATATATTCATCGAATTAAATAAAATAAACTAAAAAAAGCTTNNAAGCTTTTTTTAGTTTATTTTGATCTTTTTTCTAACAAATCTGGGCGACGTTCTTTTGTACGTTCAACTGCTTTTTCATGCAACCATTCTTCAATTTTAGGAAAGTTACCCGAAAGTAAAACATCAGGAACTTTTAGACCTTTATATTCGGCAGGACGCGTATAAATTGGTGGCGCTAACAAATCATCTTGAAACGAATCTGAAAGGGCAGAAGTCTCATCACCAATTACGCCAGGTAATAAACGAATAATAGAATCAGCCAAAATAATTGCGCCAAATTCTCCACCAGAAAGCACATAATCGCCAATCGAAATTTCTCTCGTCACATACATATCTCGAATACGTTGATCGATTCCCTTGTAATGTCCACAAATCATCATAAGATTTCCTTTCAACGACAAATCATTCGCAATTGTTTGATTCAACGTTTCACCATCTGGCGTCAAATAAATAATTTCATCATAAGTTCGTTCATCTTTCAATTTCGAAATCATTTTGTCCAAAGGCTCGCACATAATCACCATTCCAGAAGTTCCTCCGTACGGATAATCATCTACATGACGATAACGTCCTTTTCCAAAATCTCTCAAATCGTGAACATGAATTTCAGCTAAACCTTTGTCTTGCGCACGTTTCATAATCGAGGCAGAAAATGGACTAACTAATAATTCGGGTAAAACAGTGATAATATCTATTCGCATGCTGCAAAGATATTTGTTTAGCTACGTTTGAGCAAGTTTAAATCTATTTTTTGAATTTGATTGTTTTAATAGAATTTATAAATTCTTCTTGTGACTTTTCATCTAAATTGTAACCAATAAAATTAAATTTTGAAGTTGAGTTTTTAATAGTATCCATATAAACTGCAATTAATTTATGATGATTTGATTGTATAAGTTTTGCTTTTTGATGATCAATAACAATATAAGAAATCTGGTATTTTGAATGTACGATAGAATCAATATTTGTTTTATGAAGTTTATTGATATATAATTCAGAGATTTTTTCCAATTCTAAATCAGGATTATTATTTAAAATAGTTGTAAAAATACTATCTGCAATTTTAGCATTAATATCAAAATCTCCGCCTGCAAGTAAACCATAATCATAAATTAATGTATCATTATTTGGAGTAATAATTCCTCCAACTTCACTATCAATTCCGCCTAATTTCACTTTTTTCCAATCTTTCGGAATTTCCATAGAAAAACTTCTAAATTGAATCGTTTTATAATTGCTTTTATTACAAGATATTAATCCAAATAATATAATGAATTGTAATCTTCCCTAAAAAA